>NZ_JBFNXJ010000005.1 GCF_040812015.1 Chitinivorax sp. PXF-14
CATTTATGAAAGATTTTTGAATGCACTCTATCAGTCTAGACCTAAGCCAATGATTAGCCTAAATAATATCGTCAAAAATATTTGACGGCCGGGTTGCCGCAACCAGAATGCCCGCCCTCAAGCCAATCTTCACATCGGGGTTAGGGAAGATAATGTGCTCGCCAGCCCGTGCCAATATCCGGTCGCTACCGTCCTCCCCTACCACATAGCCCGCCTCCAGCGGCGTAAAGTTCAGGATATCGGCAGCCACATTCAGTTTGAATGTCTCGCTGCTCCGAATGATGTCTCGGGTGGCGTGGAAAACATGATAGTCATCCGCTTGAAAGCTGGCCGCCGTATACGAGCCGTCGCCGATCAGCTTCTGCAGGGTGCGCTCGAGCGCGCTGACATCGACGACGCCATTCTCGCCAAACGGTCGGGCCTTGCCGAGCTCCAGGGTAAAAGCCTGGGCTGCAAATTGATGGCTGGTGAAATAGGAAAAGGTCGGTGACGGCGCAGTATGTAAGAGCAGCGTGTGCACATCGCAGTCTCCCAACAGGCTGACGGCCTCCAGGGAGTGTGGCCGCCCATCGGTATGGGGATAAATGGCAAATTTCTCGTAATACGATCCGCGGATTGCCGTGTGCAGATCGAAATGCCAGCGCGGCACGCCTTGGGCAGCGGTGTCGAAGAAGCGGGTAACGGCACCTTCCAGCTCGGCAACTCGCCTTGCCTCGTCGCAATCACCAACGCTGGCATGCTTGCCGCAAAACAGCCTGTTCATGTCTTCCTGAAGATAGCGTTTACCGACCCGCATGGCTTGCAGGTTGCCGACAATGAATAGAAGACGCACACGACTTGCCAGCTGCCCCTTGCGGATGGTCGCCACCAGGCGATCGACCAGTTCGATTGGGGCTGTCTCGTTACCGTGAATACCGCACGAGATAACCAGCTCGGCCAGGGGCGGAGTAGCCGGCGTGACCTGCCAGGCCCCGGGGGCCAGTAGTACGCCCTCGGCGCCATCAGGCAATGGGCCGTTGAGGAAGGAGGTATCGGTGCCTTCGATCAGCGCACGAAGAAAAGGAGAATGCATGACGACCAGCCCTTTGCAGAAGTCGGGCCGGTACGTCGTCGAGAGGCTGTCGGGCGGAGTATGCCCTGCTGACCGCCGTGCACGCAGCCCGATAATACGACAACGCCGCAGACAGGCTGCGGCGGCTTAATTGGATCAGACCAACTGGAATGGATAGACCGATCCCAGTTTCAGAATCTGCGTCAGCTCATCGAGCGCCGTCCGGCACTCGATGAGCAGTTGCGGGTCAGCCAGATCTTCCGCTGCCAGCCTGTCGCGATAGTGCTTGTCCACCCAACCGTTCAAGGTGGTAAACAGGTTCTCCGACATGAGCACAGCCGGGTTGACCGCTGCCAGCTCGGTCTGGCTCAAGGCAACGCGCAGGCGCAGGCAGGCCGGGCCACCGCCGTTCTGCATCGACTGCTTGAGGTCGAATACCTTGACTTCGTCGATCGGGCCGCCGCTCTCGGTCAGCTTGTTCAGGAAGGACCAGACGCGCTCGATCTTGTGGCACTCTTCGGGGACGACGATGATCAGCTTGCCATCGGGCTTCGACAGCAACTGGCTATTGAACAGGTAGGACTTCACCGCCTCTTCCACCGTCACCTCCGCCTCCGGCACCTCGACGGCGACAAACCTGCCGCCGACGGCAGCCAGCTTGCGCTCCAGCTCGGCCAGCACCTCGGCTTGCCGGTGGAAGGAACGCTGGTGGTGGAACAGCACGTTACGATTACCGACCGAGATCACGTCGTTGTGGAACACACCGGCGTCGATGATGTCCGGATCCTGCTGGGCATAGACCACCTTGTCGTCGGACAGCCCGTGCAGCCGGGCAATCGCCTGGCAGGCTTCCAGCGTCTGGCGCGCCGGGAATCTGGTCGGCTTCGGGTAACGGCTGTCGAACGCGGCCTGGCCGAACACGAAGAACTCCACGCCTGCCGCATCGTACTCGGCGCAGAAACGGGTATGGTTGGCCGCGCCTTCGTCACCGAAGTGCATCTGCGCCGGCAACGCCGGGTGGTGTGCGAAATGGCGCTCGTCGGCGAACATCGCCTTGAGGATGCGGCCGGTGGTCGGGTGCTCGATCGAACGGTGGAATTTATTGTTCAGATTGGCCGGCGTGAAATGTACGCGCTTGTCCGCCGTGTCACCCGACGGGCTGATCGTGGCGGCATTGGCTGTCCACATGCACGAAGCCGAACTGACGGCGGCAAGGATCGCCGGGGCCTGTTTGGCCGCCTGGCGAATCACCTCCGCATCGGTGCCGGAGAAGCCCAGGCCACGCAGATGCGCCACGCTGGGACGCTCATGCGGGGCCAGCACGCCCTGCTTGAAGCCCAGGTCGTGCAGGGCCTTCATCTTCTGCAGGCCCTGCTTGGCGGCCAGCTTGGGGTTCGAGGCGGCCTTCTCGTTCGAGGTCGAGGCGACGTTACCGTAGCTCAGGCCGGCGTAGTTGTGCGTCGGGCCGACGAGGCCGTCGAAGTTGGCTTCAAATGCGGTCATGGGCGATCCCCGTTATCTATGTGTAGCCCGGATGTGGCATGGCAAAATCCGAGATGGGTGTTGGCTGGCGTGTTGGTTCAGCAGGACACCCGGATTCCGCCTGCGGCTGCATCCGGGCTACATACCTGTTACAGGCTCATGCCCGGGCTGAGCTGCCCAGGCAGCACGATGGTCGCCGCTTCCAGGCCAGCTACCGGGTAGGAGCAGTAATCCGCCGCGTAATAGGCGCTGGCTCGGTGGTTGCCCGAGGCGCCCACACCGCCGAACGGTGCGGCGCTACTGGCGCCGGTGAGCGGCTTGTTCCAGTTGACGATGCCGGCACGGCTTTCCTGCCAGAAGCGGTCGTACAGATCCTTTCGGTCCGAGATCAGGCCGGCGGCGAGGCCGTAGCGGGTGGCGTTGGCCAGGTCCAGTGCCTCATCGAAGCTCTGATAGCGTTGCACCTGCAGCATCGGGCCGAAGTGCTCTTCATCCGCCAGATCCTTGACCGCGGTGACATCGACGATGCCGGGGCTCAGCAGCGCGGTGCCCGCTTCCACTCGACGCATTTCCAGCAGGATCTTGGCGCCCTGCTCGGCCAGCTTCTGCTGCGCCTTGAGCAGGTTGTCGGCGGCGGCGACCGAGATCACCGCGCCCATGAATGGCTGCTCGGCATCATCCCAGCGGCCGACCTTGAGCTTGCCGGCTACGTCGATCAGCCGTTGCAGGAAGGCGTCACCTGCCGCTCCCACCGGCACCAGCAGGCGGCGCGAGCAGGTGCAGCGCTGGCCGGCGCTGATGAAGGCGGACTGGATGACGTGGTGGATCGCCGCGTCGGTGTTGGCGACATCCTGCACGATCAACGGATTGTTGCCGCCCATCTCCAGCGCCAGAATCTTGTCCGGGTGGCCGGCGAAGGACTGGTGCAGCAGATGGCCGGTATTCGAGCTGCCGGTGAAGAACAGGCCGTCGATACCGGCATGGTTGGCGAGCGCGACGCCGGTATCCTTGGCGCCTTGCATCAGGCCCAGCACACCGGCCGGGATGCCGGCCTGCTGCCACAGCTTGGCCGTCTCCTCGGCGACCTTGGGCGTCAGCTCGGACGGCTTGAAGATCACGCAGTTGCCGGCAATCAGTGCCGGCACGATATGGCCGTTCGGCAGATGGCCGGGGAAGTTGTACGGGCCGAACACGGCGACGACGCCATGCGGGCGGTGGCGCAGCACGGCCTGGGCGTCACCCATCTCGCTTTGCTTCTCGCCAGTGCGTTCCTGGTAGGACTTGATCGAGATATCGACCTTGCCGATCATCGTCTGCACTTCAGTCAGCGATTCCCAGCGCGGCTTGCCGGTTTCCAGGCCGATCAGGTCGGCGAGGCCGGCCTTGTGCTCGTTGAGCAGCTCGGCGAAGCGCTTGACGATGGCGACACGCGCATCGAAGCCCAGATCGCGCCAGCCCTTGAAGGCCACGCGGGCGGCCTTGACCGCGGCATCCACCTGCGCGGCGGATGCGGCGCGGCCCTCGAATACGGCTTGCTGGGTGACCGGGTTGCGACTCTGGAACGGGGCGCCCTCGCCTGCTTGCCACTGGCCCGCGATGAATTGGGTCGACATCGGTTTACTCCTCTTTGGCGGACAGGGGCACGGCACGCACCTCGTCGCCCGGTTGAATATTCAGCTTGGCGCGTGCTTCCGCCGAGATCGGCAGGCCGTCGCCATGGAGGCGGCTGCGCACGAGGCAGACGCGGAAATCGTCGAGACGCCGATTCGATACCAGATAGGTCACGCCATCGTCGGCTGCGTGATGTTCGAGCGCCTTGAGCACGCGCGAGTCACGCACGGCGCGGATGCTCGACAGCATGCACTCGACCGTGGGGCCGGCATCAAAGATGTCCACATAGCCCTGGTACTGAAAGCCCTCGCCTTGCAGCAATGCCAGTGCAGGGCGGGTTTTCTCGTGCACCTGGCCGATCACCGCGCGAGCCTGTTCGCTGAGAAAATCGACATACACCGGGTGCTGCGGCATCAGCTCAGCGATGAAGGACTTGTTGCCGATGCCCGACAGGTAGTCGGCCTGCGAGAACTCCATCTTGAAGAAGTGGCGTCCGAGGCTCTCCCAGAACGGCGACATGCCATTTTCGTCCGACACGCCGCGCATCTCGGCGATGACCTTGGGCGCGAAACGCTCGGGGAACTCGGCCAGAAACAGGAAACGCGATTTCGACAGCAGGCTGCCATTGCTCGAATGGCGGAAATCAGCGTGCAGGAACAGCGAGCACAGCTCGGCGGTACCGGTCAGATCGTTGGTCAGGAACAGCGTGTTGAGCCTACGGTAGATATTGAGTTCGCGCGAGGCGTGCACCGAGGTACCGACGCGGTAGTTGTACCATGGCTCATCGAGCCCGACGCTGGCGGCAATGCCGCAGATGCCGACGACGCGACCATCTGCATCTTCCATCACGAACACGTAGTTGGCATCACCGATCGAGGCCGAGCCGTCGATCGACTGGACCGAGGTCTCGATGCGGCGCGCGAGGCTCTCCTCGTTGGCCGGCAGCGTGGTGACGCCAACGCCGGTCGAGCGCGCCAGGGCCATCAGGGCGTCGAGGTCAGTGGTCTGGATGGGGCGAACTAGCATCGTCGGGATATCCGTGAATAAGGCTTAGAGAGGGGCGACCAGTACCGTGTCGCCGCCGCGCACCTGCAATGCAGCGGCCAGCGCCGGCGGCAGGTTGACGGTGCCGCTGCCGGCATCGGGCTCCAGTGTGGCGACCGTCGCGCGAAACAGCCCAAGGCGCGTATTGGCCACCAGGAAGCGCTCACCCTGGCCATGCAGGCCGCCAACCTCGACGTGATAACGGCGCTGCGACGCGATGGTGCGGATGTGCCCGGTGCGGGCCTGCAGCACGCAGCCGCCATCGAAGATGTCGACATAGCGCTCGGTCTCGAAACCCTCGTTGATCAGTATCTCGAAAGGCAGCTCGGAGAACGGGTTGACCTGGCCGATGGCTTCCTGCGCGGCCTCGGTCAGCAACGGCACGTAGATGGGGTGCTGCGGCAGCAGCTCGGCAATGAAGGAGCGCCCGCGCACGCCGCAGTAGAGCTCGGCCTGTGCGTAGTCGATGCCGAAGAAATGGCGGCCGACGGAATCCCAGAATGGCGAATTGCCATCGTCGTCACACACCCCCAGCATTTCGGAGACGACAGTGTCGGCGAAGCGCTGCGGATGGGCTGCGATCATCAGCAGCCGGCCCCGCGACAGCAGGTCCGACCATTCGGAATAGTGATAGCTGTCGTCGAGGAAAAATGACGTCAGCAGCGTGTTGCCGGTCAGGTCATGGCACAGCGACAGCGCATGGACCTTGCTGTGAATGCCCAACTCGCGCGAGGCGTGGACCAGCGTCTCGTTGCGGTAGTTGTAGAACGGCTCGTTGAAGCCGGCCGAAGCAACGATGCCCGACACCCCGGCAATGGCGCCCGTCGAGGGGCTTTCCAGTACGAAGAAATAGCTCTCTTCGCCATTGCAGGTCACTTCGGCGTCGAGCGAGGCCAGCGACTTCTCTATCTTGGCATAGAGGCGATCACGATCGGCCGGCAACGAGGTCACGCCGACCGGGCTTCTTGCCGCAATCTTCTCGATGGCCGACAGATCGGCCAGGCTGGCTGGACGGAATACGAGCATGGTTCTCTCGATGAATGAGGGAAACAAAGGCGGGGCGCCTTGCGCGCTCCCGCCCGGCCAACATTTACTTGCCGGTGACGGCCGCCACCGCGCGTTCGAAACGGTTCAGGCCTTCCTCGATGTCGGCATCGGGAATCACCAGCGACGGCGCAAAACGCACGACATCCGGGCCGGCCTGCAGCACCATCAGGCCGAGCTTGGCGCTCTCGGTCATGAAATCCTTGGCGCGGCCGGCGAAATCCTTGTTCAGCGCGGCGCCGATCAGCATGCCCATGCCGCGGATCTCGGCGAAGCAGCCATGCTTTTCGTTGATCGCGTTGAGGCGCTCACGGAAGCGCTGATGCTTGGCCTTCACGCCAGCCTGTACTTCCGGCTGGGAAATGATGTCCAGCACCGCTTCGGCCACGGCGCAACCGAGCGGGTTGCCACCATAGGTAGAGCCGTGCGTGCCGACGGCCAGGTGCTTGGCGATTTCCTCGGTGGTCAGCATCGCGCCGATCGGGAAGCCGCCGCCGAGCCCCTTGGCGGTGGTCAGGATGTCAGGCACCACGCCGTAGTCCATATAGGCATAGAGCGAGCCGAGACGGCCGTTGCCGGTCTGCACCTCGTCGAACACCAGCAGCGCGTTGTGCTTGTCGCACAGCGCACGGGCGCCCTCGATGAAGGCCTGGGTGGCCGGCACGATGCCGCTTTCGCCCTGCACCGGCTCGAGCACCACCGCGCAGGTCTTGTCGGAGATGTGCTTGGCCAGCGCGTCGAGATCGTTGTACGGCAGGTGGGTGATGCCACCGGGCTTCGGGCCGAAGCCGTCGGAATACTTGCCCTGGCCGCCGACCGACACGGTAAAGAAGGTACGGCCATGGAAGGCGTTGCTGAAGGCAATGATCTCGGTCTTGTCCGGGCCGAACTTCTCGATCGCGTAGCGACGGGCGAGCTTGAATGCCGCTTCGTTGGCCTCGGCACCCGAGTTGCAGAAGAACACCTTGTCGGCGAACGTCGCATCGACCAGCTTCGTCGCCAGGCGCAGCGCCGGCTCGTTGGTCAGCGCATTGGACACATGCCACAGCTTCTTGGCCTGCTCGGTCAGCGCCTCGACCAGCGCGGGGTGGGCATGACCAAGGCTGTTCACCGCGATGCCGCCGGCGAAGTCGATGTATTCGCGCCCTTCCTGGTCCCACACTCGGGAGCCGGCACCGCGCACCGGCACGAAAGCCGCCGGGGCGTAGTTGGGGACCATGACTTTGTCGAAATCGGCGCGTTGAACCTGCTGGGTCATCTTGAATTCCTTTGCACAAACTGGGTGTTTGATGAGTGCATTCTAGAGTGAATGCCTCAAACGGGATTTTCTGGAAGCGACAAGTTTTTACATCTCATGTCGCTTTGCCGCAGCGGCTCAGCTTTCCGCCGCTTCCGGCCCGGCGCGGCGCCCGGGCTGGTTGCGCAACCGATCTTCGCGCGGCGTGACGCCGAAATGGTTGCGATAGGCGCTGGAAAAATGCGGGCCCGACGAAAAACCGCAGGACAAGCCGATCTGGATGATCGATTTGCTCGTCTGCAGCAACAGTTGGCGGGCGCGCTTGAGCCGCAATTCGAGATAATACTGTGAAGGCACGGAATTGAGATGCTGTTTGAACAGGCGCTCGAGCTGGCGGCGCGACACGCACACGCGATCGGCGATCTCGTCGGTGGTCAGCGGGTCTTCCAGATTGCCCTCCATCAGCGTGACTGCCTTGACCAGCTTGGGCTGCGCCGAGCCGCCGAGCTGGCTCACCAGCGGCACGCGCTGGCGCTCGTCGGCGGCGCGCATGCGCTCGTGCATCAGCACCTCGCTCACGGCAGCGGCCAGCTCCATCCCCTGGATGCGGCCGATCAGCGCCAGGCTCAGGTCCAGTGTCGCCATGCCGCCGCCGCAGCTCATGCGGTTGCGGTCGATCTCGAACAGATTGCTGCTCACCGCCGATTGCGGGAAGCGTTCGGCATAGCGCTCGGCGACCATCCAGTGCACGCTGGTCTTGTAGCCGGCCATCACGCCGGCCAGCGCAAGCCAGGCCGTGCCGCCGCCAACGCCAAGCAAGGGGATGTCGAGCTTGCCGGCCTGCTGCAGCAAGGCGAGCGACGGCTCCAGGCCGGCACGGCTGGCGGGTGGCTCGCCGCCGAAGGCAAACAACAGGTCGTAGGCCGGGCTGGCCGGCAGCGCCTGTTGCACGGCGATTGCCAGGCCGTCGGCGTCGCCGACCGGCTGGCCGTCGAGCGAATACAACGTCAGGAGAAACAACTCGGCCTCGGCGAGCCGGTTGGCGGTAGCCAGCGCAGCCCGCGCCAGCGCCAGCTCGTGCAGGCTGAAACCCGGCAGCAGCAGCAAGGCCACGCGCCGGGCGGGCTGATAGTCTTTGAGTTCGAACATGGCGTCGGCAGGCGCTGCCGCAGGGTTGCGCCGCCAGCGACGCGCCGGCGGCCAGATGATGTTACTTTAGACTGCCGGACAGGAACTGGCGCAGGCGCTCGCTCTGCGGCGTCACCAGCACCTGCTTGGGGTCGCCCTGCTCCTCGATGCGTCCCTGGTGCAGGAAGATCACGTGATTCGACACCTCGCGCGCGAAGGCCATCTCGTGCGTGACCACGACCATGGTGCGGCCCTCCTGCGCCAGCTGCTGCATCACGCGCAGCACTTCGCCCACCAGCTCGGGGTCGAGCGCGGACGTGGGTTCGTCGAACAACATCACCTCCGGCTCGACCGCCAGTGCCCGTGCGATCGCCACGCGCTGCTGCTGGCCGCCCGACATGTGCGCCGGGTACTTGTCCTCGACGTTCTTCAGGCCAACCTTGTCGAGGTACTTGCGCGCGCGCGCCACGGCCTCGTCCTTGCTGACGCCGAGCACGTGTACCGGCGCTTCGATGATGTTCTCAAGCACGGTCATATGGGCCCACAGATTGAAGTGCTGGAACACCATCGCGAGCTTGGAGCGCAGGCGCTGCAGCTGCTTGTGGTCCGCCGCCTTGAGCATGCCGTCCTTGGCCTTGACCAGCTGCATCTCTTCGCCGGCCACGACGATGCGCCCGCTATGCGGCCGTTCGAGCAGGTTGATGCAGCGCAGGAAAGTGCTCTTGCCCGAGCCGCTGGAGCCGATAATGCTGATCACGTCCCCGGCCTGCGCTTCGAGCGATACGCCCTTCAATACCTCGTGCGAGCCATAGCTCTTGTGCAAATCTTCGACGTGCAACTTGTTCATGGTATTCCCCGTGCGATCGGCTGTAGCCCGGGCGCCCCCCGCTGGCGTGGCCGAACCTGGCTGGCCAGTGAGCACGCTCGTTCTTTCTGCTTGCAAAAACATCTTGTCCCACTCCTGTATGGATGTGCTGGCCTTCGGCCTGTTATGAATTGTTCGGGCGCCGCAAAAATCTGCTGCTGGCATGTATCCTGGCCCGCTATCGGGCACCGGCCTCGCCCGCCTATCTGATCCATCCCGGCGGTGCATCACCCGTCACCGCCCGTCGCACAGCACGCCAGGTGCTAGGCCGACAGCAGATTGCCCGTCTTGAACGCCACGCGCCCCGCCACCTTGGCCATCCATTGGCCGGCGGTCGCGTAACGGCGGCTTTCCCGCGCATACAGCACGCCCGCAGTTTGGCTTCTGACCGTCTCGCAGCGGTCGCCCAGCGGGTCGATCACATCGAATATCGCGTCGCCCTGCTCAACCCAGTCGCCGGGCCGTTTGTAAAAACTGACCACGCCGGGGAACGGCGCCACGATCGACTCCGACCCCGCCAGCGGCGTCGCCGGCTGCAACAGCGCCGGCATGGCAGGCACCTCGTCCGCAATCACGCCGCGATGCACCAGGAAGGCATACAACCGGCCCGCATCGGCCTGCGCCTGCTCATGTGTGACCTCATTTTCGCTGCGCAGCTCGATGGTGACGGCCAGGCAGGCCGGCTCGATCGGGAAGCGACCCTTGAACATTTCCGCGAGCTTCCACCAGGTCTGCCCGCAGGCCTCGTCGAACGGGTGTCCGCCCGATTCGGTGGCCAGCAGCGTGGCATGCGCCCCCGTGTAGCGCGCCAGCGGCTCGCATTGCGCCCACAGCGGCGTGCCGGTGTAGAGGTGCAGCACGGCCTCGAGGTCGCAGTGCAGGTCGAGCACCACGTCGGCATCGGCGGCGAGCGACATCAGCGTCAGCCGCAGCGATTCGAGCTCCGTCCTGGCAGCCAGCGCCGCCAGCTGTTCGCGGATAGCCGAGCGGATCAACGCAGTATTGGCCTTGGCATCGGTGCCCAGCTTGCCGACGATCTGACGCTCGATCAGCGGCGCCAGATCGGGGTAGTTACGATTGAAGTTTTCACCCGAGGCAAACTCGAAGCGCCCCATGTGGTCGCCCATCATGGTTTGCGCCAGGCCGATCGGGTTGGCCACCGGCACCACCACGATTTCGCCGCGCAGCCTGCCCGCGGCCTCTGCCGCCTCCAGCATCGGACGCAGATGGTGCAGCACCAGCATGCCCGGCAGCTCATCTGCATGCAGGCTCGCTTGCAGGTAGACCTTTTCGCCCCGGCCGGCCTCGCCAAAATGCAGACTTTTCAGCGTGCGCTGGGTGCCGATGCTCGGTGACAGCAGGTGGTGGAAGCGGGTTTGCATGGTGATGGGTTCCCTTGGGAAGGATAGGAGGCCGCAGCGGCAAACGATCAGCCGTTCGCCCGGCGCCCAGCCTTCTGCACGTCAAGCCTTGCGCGGCTGCAGATGTGCGAGCCAGCGCCCTTCGGCCTTCTTGAACAGCTTCACCACCACAAAGGTCAGTGTCAGGTAGATTGCCCCGGCTGCGATGAAGGCCTCGAAAGGTAAATAATACTGCGCATAGACCTTGCGCGCCGCACCGGTGATGTCGATCAGCGTCACGATCGACGCCAGCGAGGTGCCGTGCAGCATCATGATCACCTCATTACTGTAGGCCGGCAGCGAGCGGCGCAGCGCGGACGGCAGCAGGATGCGGCGGAACATCGTCACCCGGCTCATGCCGACACTCTTGGCGGCTTCGATCTCGCCATGATTGGTGGCCTTGATCGCGCCAACCAGAATCTCCGTGGTGTAGGCACTGGTATTGAGCGCAAAGGCAAGACAGGCGCAGAAGGTGGCGCTGCTCAGGTAGTCCCAGGCCCAGCTCTGGCGCACCGCCTCGAACTGCGCCAGGCCGTAATAGATCAGATAGAGCTGCACCAGCATCGGTGTGCCGCGCAGGATATAGGTATAGAGCCAGACGACAGGCCCGCCGAGCTTGCTCGTCACCCGCATGATGGCCAGCGGCAGCGACAGCGTCAGGCCGATCAGCAGCGAGGCAGACAGCAGCTTGGCCGTGGTCAACAGGCCACCGGCGTAGAGCGGCAGGTTCTGCCAGATCACATCGAATTGCATCAGAGCGCTCCCCGTCTCAGAACTCGCCGGCCTTCACACCGACCGAATAACGTTTTTCCACCCAGCGGATCAGCAGGATCGACACCGAGGTGAACAGCAGGTACATCCCGGCCACGAACAGGAAGAAGGTGAATGGCTCCTGCGTGGCCTTGCCGGCTGCATCGGCGCGTTTCATCATGTCCTGCAGGCCGATCACCGACACCAGCGCGGTGGTCTTGAGCAGCACCAGCCAGTTGTTGGAAAAGCTCGGGATGGCAAAGCGGATCATCTGCGGCACGACGATGCGGAAGAACACCTGCAGGCGCCCCATGCCGAAGGCGAAGCCGGCCTCGGACTGCCCCTTGGGGATCGCCATGATCGCGCCGCGGAAGGTCTCGGACAGATAGGCGCCGAAGATGAAGCCGATCGTCAGGATGCCGGCAATGAACGGGTCGACGTCGACGAAATCGAGCGCCACCTCCGAGCCACGCGCAGCCATGTAATCGTTGAAGCGGGTGATCAGGTCGTTGATCAGTATCTGCCCGCCGAAGAAGATCAGCAGCATCAGCACCAGATCGGGCACGCCACGGATCAGCGTGGAATAGGCCTCGCCCCACCAGGCGATGAACTTGTTCGGCGCGAGCTTGGCCGCAGCGCCGATCAGGCCGAGCACCGTGGCCACCAGCAGCGAGCCGAAGGCAATTTTCAAGGTGACCCAGGCACCATCGAGAATACTGGGAAGGTATCCACCAAGCATCGTGCTTGCCCCTTTGATACGCTGGCAGACCGGAGTCTGCAGATTGAGCGCCAGCCGCTATGTGCGGTGCGCATGGTGTCGTCGAGTGGCGCAGGCGGGGCCTGTCCAGATTGCGTTCGGCCCGACAGTCCGCTTGTGCCGCCTCTGCGAGTCATCTCAGATAAGAACTTGTCGGCCCGAGCTACGCTCGGCCTCGACAGTTCTAAAAAATGCGCATGGGTGGGCGGGTGGCGCCACCCATGCGCCGACTCTCAAGGAAACACCTGAGGCCCGCCGACGTCGATCACTTGCCGTATACGTCGAAATCGAAATACTTGTCCTGCGTCTTTTTATAGACGCCATTGGCGCGGATGGCCTTGATCGCGGCGCTGAACTGGTCGCGCAGATCGGCATCGGACTTGCGCACGGCCACACCGGCGCCCTGCCCCAGGTATTTCGGGTCGTCGAGCACCGCGCCGACAAAGCCGAAGCCCTTGCCGGACGGCGTCTTCAGGAAGCCTTCGTTGCCCACCACGACATCCACCAGCGTCGCATCGACACGGCCGGAAGCCAGGTCGAGGAAGGCCTCGTTCTGCGAGCCGTAAGGCACGACAGTGGCACCGGCCTTGCCGAACAGGTCGTTGGCATAGGTTTCCTGGATCGAGGCGCGCAGCACGCCGATCTTCTTGCCCTTCATGCCGGCGGGCGTGGCGTTGAGCTTGCCATCTGCCTTGGCAACCAGGCGCGACGGGGTGTTGTAGTACTTGGTGGAGAATTCGACCGACTGCTTGCGCTCGTCGGTGATCGTCATCGACGAGATCACCGCGTCGAACTTGCGTGCATTGAGCGCGGGGATGATGCCGTCCCAGTCCTGTTCAACGAAGGTGCACTTGGCCTTCATCTGAGCGCACAGCGCATTGGCGATGTCGATGTCGAAGCCGGCCAGCTTGCCGTCCGGCGTCTTCGACGAGAACGGTGGGTAGGCAGCTTCGAGGCCGATGCGAATCTGCTTCCACTCCTTGGCCATGGCGGCGGGAACTGCCAGCGTGGACATCATCAACGCGGCGACCAGTGCGACTTTCTTCATTGACTTCACTCCTTGGCGGATGCTGTTCGTTACAAGCCTAGGCTTTTGACTCTAGGCGATGGGCTGATTGTAGTCAGCACCCCACGTCCAACATTTCTGAAATGCGACATCTTGTTACAGACCCCACCGCCCTCGCCATCGGGGGTGTCCGCAAGTTGACGACCGCCGATTCAAGCAAGCAACCGCTCTGCAAACCGCGCCAGTGCAAGCCGTCGAGCCGTTGACCGAAGCTGTCGCATTAGGGAAATCCGCGAGGATGCCGTTTCTCTAGAATGCGCCAGAATTAGAACCGGCCAAAACGGCACAGCTGGTTTGCGACGAGTTCTTATTTCGAACGATTAGAACTGACCAAGGTGGCAGCGCCGGCTTGTGACAGGTTCCTATTTCGGGAGATTAGAACCGGCCCAAACGGCACAGCCGGTTTGTGGCGAGTTCTAGAACCGTGCCCGGCACGACGAGTAGCAGTCCATGCAATATGCCCAACAGCAAATGGTTCCCGCTTATCGACAGAGCAAGCCACCGCACCCCATATGGCCATCCGATGCATGGCCAGATTGCGCGCCCCATGCCTCGATGCATCGTCTAATCTGAAGTTTCTGCCCACGAGGCATCAACGGCGACCAAGCAATCAGACACGATCTGAGGAGGAGACCCCCACATGCAGCACGATGTACAACTGACCAAGATGCTTGAACAGATTCGCGCAGCCGCCGGCAGCCAGATCGCCCCCGAGCTGCCGCCCTTCCTCGACCAGTATTACCAGCTGGTCGCGGCGGAAGACCTGCAAAGCCGCGAGGCGATCGACTGGTACGGCGCGGCGCTCGCGCATTTCCAGTTCGGCATGCAACGCAAGCCGGGCGAGCTCAAGCTGCGCGCCTACAACCCGAATTTTGCCGAGGACAACTGGCAGACCTCGCACACGGTGGTCGAGATCGTCAACGACGACATGCCTTTCCTCGTCGACTCCGTGAGCCTCGTGCTGCAGCGCCTCGGGCTCAATATGCACCTGATCGTGCACCCGATCTTCGACGCGGTGCGTGACGCCAAGGGCACGCTGACCGGCCTCGACATCGCCGGCAGCCAGCCCGAATCGTGGATTCATGTCGAGATCGACCGCGTCAGCAGCCGCACCCAGCTCGACGACATCGTGGCGGCGCTGCGCACCTCGCTCACCCAGCTGCACGCCTGCGTCGAAGACTGGCCGGCCATGGCCGAGCGCGTAGGCGACGTGCTGGCCGAGCTGAAGCAGAACGACAAGCAGGCTCCCGCCATCGTGGCCGATGCCTGCGCCTACCTGGGCTGGCTGCAGGATGACCATTTCGTCTTCCTGGGCTACCGCGACTATGAGCTGACGCACGACAAGAAAGGCCCGCAGCTCAAGATCGTCAAGGACACGGGCCTGGGCCTCTTGCGCGAGACCGGCGACAAGGAAATCTCGGCCAGCTTCAAGGCGCTGCCGGCCACCCTGCGCGACCCGGCGCATCCACGCGCGCAGAGCCTGCTGGTATTGACCAAGTCGAACTCGCGCTCGCCCGTGCACCGTCCGGGCTATCTCGATGTCGTTGCCGTGCGCCGTTTCGACGCCAAGGGCCAGGTAATCGGCGAACGCCGTTTCCTCGGCCTGTACACCGCATCGGCCTACAACACGCCGCCGCACCAGATTCCGCTGCTGGCCGGCAAGATCGCCGCGGTGATGCATGCCAGCGGCCTCTTGCCCAACAGCCACAAGGCCAAGGCCCTGCTCAACGTGCTCGAAACCTATCCGCGCGACGAGTTGATCGAGACCAGCGAAGACACGCTGCACGATATCGCCATGGGCGTGGTGAATCTGCAGGAACGGGCACGCGTGCGCGTGTTCATCCGCGAGGATGTGTTCCGCCGCTACGTCTCGGCCCAGGTCTACCTGCCGCGCGACACCTATAACACCGATGTGCGGCTGAAGATGCAGCAGATCCTGATCAGCGCCTTCAAGGGCACCGGTGCCGAATTCAATGTGCAGCTGTCCGAGTCGTCGCTGGCGCGCATTCATTTCATCGTGCGCATTCCGACCGGCGCCGAGCTCCATTACGATGCGGCGGACATCGAGGCGCAGATCGTCGCCGCCTCGCGCCGCTGGGCCGACGAGCTGCGTGACAACCTGCTCGCCCATGCCGGCGAGGAGCGCGGCAATGCCCTGCTGCGCCGCTACCAGCATGCCTTCTCGGCTGGCTATATCGCCGATTTCAACGCCCGCAACGCAGTGGCCGACATCGACCGCATCGAGCGCTGTCTCGACAGCAACACGCTGGAGCTCGCGCTGTCCGCGCCCAACCCGAACGATGTGAGCCAGGTTCGCCTGAAGCTCTACCGCTCGCAGGCGATCGAGCTGTCCGAGAGCGTACCGCTGCTGGAAAACCTCGGCGTACGTGTATCCGACGAGCGCCCTTACCGGCTGATGCTCGACGACGCACGCAATGTGTCGATCACCGATGTCGGCCTCAAGCTGCCGCAGACCGGGCTCCTGGCCGACAGCGACGCGCGCCAGGCCTTCCAGCAGGCATTTGCCGCGACCTTCAACGGCCTCGCCGAAAACGACCGCTTCAACCGCCTGGTGCTGCTCGCCAACCTGCAGTGGCGCGAAGTCGTGGTGCTGCGTGCCTATGCCAAGTATCTGCGCCAGATCGGCTTCAACTACACGATCGAGACCCTGGCCGACACGCTGGCCCGCCATGCGGCACTGGCGCGGCAACTGGTCGGCCTGTTCAACGCGCTGTTCGACCCGGCGCAGCCCGACAGCCTCAACACCGAGGCGCTGATCGGCGAGCTGCACGAGGCGCTGCAACAGGTCGAGAGCGTGGACGATGAACGCATCCTGTCGGGCCTGTTCAACGTGATCAAGGCCACGCTGCGCACCAACTTCTTCCAGGCCGGCAGCGACGGCCAGAGTAAGCCCTATGTCTCGTTCAAGCTGAACCCGCGCGAGATCCCGAACATGCCGCAGCCGGTGCTGATGTTCGAGATCTGGGTCTACTCGCCGCGCGTCGAAGGCATCCACCTGCGCGGCGGCAAGGTTGCTCGCGGCGGCCTGCGCTGGTCCGACCGCAAGGAAGATTTCCGCACCGAGGTACTGGGGCTCGTTAAGGCGCAGATGGTGAAGAACACCGTGATCGTGCCGGTCGGCTCCAAGGGCGGCTTCGTCTGCAAGCAGCAGGTGCCGGGCATGGACCGCGACGCGGTGCAGGCCGAGGGCATCGCATGCTACAAGACCTTCATCCGCGGCCTGCTCGACCTGACCGACAATCTGGTCGAGGGCAAGGTGGTGCCGCCGGCGAGCGTGGTACGCCGCGATGCCGACGACCCCTACCTCGTCGTCGCCGCCGACAAGGGCACCGCGACCTTTTCCGACATCGCCAACTCGGTATCGCAGGAATACGGCTTCTGGCTCGACGACGCCTTCGCCTCGGGCGGCTCGGCCGGCTACGACCACAAGAAAATGGGCATCACTGCACGCGGCGCATGGGAATCGGTCAAGCGCCAGTTCCGCGAGATGGGCGTCGATACGCAGAAGGAAGCCTTCACCGTGGCCGGTATTGGCGACATGGCCGGCGACGTGTTCGGCAATGGCATGCTGAACAGCCCCTATATCAAGCTGGTGGCCGCGTTCAACCACCTGCACATCTTCCTCGACCCGAATCCGGACGTCACGCTGAGCTACAAGGAGCGCCAGCGCATGTTCGCGCTGCCGCGCTCGAGCTGGGAGGATTACAACAAGGAGACGATCTCCGAAGGCGGCGGCGTGTTCTCGCGAGCGGCCAAGTCCATTCCCCTGTCACCGCAGGTCAAGGCGCTGCTGCAGGTCGAGGCCGACAGCCTGACCCCGGCCGAGCTGATGAACGCCATCCTCAAGGCCCCGGTGGATCTGCTCTATAACGGCGGCATCGGCACCTACGTCAAGTCCGGCACGCAGAGCCAGGCAGAAGCGGCCGACCGCGCCAACGATGCGATCCGCGTCAACGGCGCCGAGCTGCGTGCCAAGGTGTTCGGCGAAGGCGGCAACCTCGGCTGCACCCAGCTTGGCCGCGTCGAATTCGCGCTGAACGGCGGCCGCATCTACACCGATGCGATCGACAACTCGGGCGGCGTCGACTGCTCCGACCACGAGGTCAACATCAAGATCCTGCTGACCGGGCTGATACAGGCCGGCGACCTCACGCTCAAGCAGCGCAACACCCTGCTGGCCGAGATGACCGACGAGGTGGGCGAGCTGGTACTGCGCAACAACTATCTGCAGACCCAGGCCATCAGCCTCGAATCGAGCCAGATGCTGCCGCTGCTGCCAGCCCATATCCGCCTCATGCACAGCCTGGAGAAGGCCGGCAAGCTGAGCCGCCGCCTCGAATACCTGCCGAGCGACGATCAACTGGCCGAGCGCCGTACGAGAAGCCAGGGCGTGACCAAGCCAGAGCTGGCCGTGCTGCTGGCCTACAGCAAGATGGACCTGTTCCAGGACGTGCTCGACAGCAAGCTGCCCGACCAGCCCGGCATGGATCAGCTGCTGTTCGACTACTTCCCCAAGGTGCTCGGCGAGCGCTTCCCGGCCGGTATGAAGAGCCACGCGCTGCGCCGCGAGATCATCTCGAACCAGCTGATCAACGAGACGATCAACCGCATGGGTTGCAGCTTCGTCGTCCGTCTGCGCGAGGAAACCGACGCCAGCGGCGCCGACATCGTGCAGGCCTGGCGCGATGCCTGCCGCCTGCTCGACGCCGGCAGCCTGTTCGACGCCATCGAGGCGCTGGATGGCGATGCCACCCGAAATGCGCACACCGCGCAGGCGGGCGGCAAGCAGGCGTCAGGCGGCGGCGCCAGGGCAAGCAGCCAGTACGCGCTGCATATCGAACTGCGCAAGCAGCTAGAACGGCTGACCCGCTGGGTGCTGCGCGAAAAGCTCGGCAACCCGGATCTCGGGCAAACGCTCGATGGCCTGCGCGACGCCTTCCAGCAGGCGGTGGCACAAGCACCGCGCTGGCTGGCCTACCGCGCCGATCTGGCGGCCAATGTGCAGGGCTTCATCGCCGACGGCATCCCGGCCGAGCTGGCGCAGCGGATCGGCTATCTCGATGCGATCGTCGCGCTGCTCGACATCGTGCTGCTGGCACAGCAGGCCGGCCAGCCGGTCGAGAATGTCGCCACCAGCTATTTCCGCCTCGACGAGCTGCTCTCGCTGACCTGGCTGCGTGCCAATATCGACGCCCTGCCGCGTGAATCGCGCTGGCAGACGCTGGCCCGCATGTCGCTGCGCGACGAGCTGTACCGCGAGCAGCGCAACCTGGTCGAGCGCGTGCTCAAGCAGGGCGAGCTCGATACCTGGCTTGCCGCCAAGCAGGATGCCATCAACGGCGCGCGCCAGTTGCTGGCCGAGCTGCAGAGCGAGAAGCAGACCGACATCACCATGTTGTCCGCCGCCTTACGGGAGCTGCGCATCCGTTTTGCGTAGATCGGCACCAGGCAAGCAAAAAGCCGGCTTCATGCCGGCTTTTTGCTTGGTTCGGCCACCGCTTAACGAGCGGGTGTCCGTTGTCGCTGCAGATACCCCAGGGCCAAGAGCCCCAATGCCGCCAGCAGCATCGTCGATGGCTCGGGCAGGCCGGTCGGTGTCGGGTTCGAACCCAGGCCCGTCAGCGGCGCCACATCGTCAATCGCACCGAAGCCACCGAAGATGTAGGTGGGGTTGGTTGGGTCGGTGATGTCACCGCTGCTGCGATAGTCGATGAAGGTGATCGAGTTGCAGCCGGCAATCAGCGCATGCCCCTGGCCATCGACCGCGCCCTGGTCAAAGTCGCAATTGATCCCGCTGCGCGTTTTCAGCCCGCCGCCCGTCGTCGCGTCGATGGTCCCGACAGCGCCGTCGCCAAACAGGGTGATCAGGCTGGTGTAGGGGTCGTAGATCATGCCGTGCGCCGGCAGCAGGCTGGTGTAGAGCCGCGTGGTGGCGAACGTCGTCATATTGAGCAGGCCGACATTGCCAAAGCCGTTCGGCGAGCCGTTGACGTAGAAGACATTGCCGCCCGGCGTGAATGCCACCTGCGTCAGGCCGGTATCGCTGCCGCTCAGGCCATGCAACGTCCCTGCCGCCAGAGGGGCGATCGGCACGTCGACCAGGGCGCCGCCGAAATTACTGGTCCAGACCTTGTTGCCGCTCGGGTCCAGCGCCAGATGGTAGCTGGCGCCCTGCGAGGCGCCGGAGCCCACCAGGGCGCCGGCCGTGGTGACCTCGTAGACAAAGCCGGTGCCGGCGCCGCCGATCAGCAGATTGCCATTCGGGGCGAAGATGATGCCATCCGCCCCCGGCAGCGCCGCGATATTATTCGCGCTGCCCAGCGCGGCATTGTTGGCGACGTCGTCATAGCTGTAGCTGACACTATTGACGTTGTTGCCGCCGTTGTAGTTGGTGTAATAGAGCGTGCCGGAAAACACGGTAGCCTGAACCGGCACGGAACAGGCCAAGCCTGCGACGGCCAGCGCCAAGGCACTGATTTTGCTGCAAACAGGCTGCTTCATCTCGATCTCCCACCCGCGTGTTGAACACACAGGAGAACAAGCAACAGCAGTGCCAGCTCTCAATAAAGTTGGAAAATATAATATAAAACGCAAGTCATTGTTATTACTAGCAAATAAAGCCAGCACTCCATCCCGGCATCATATCCACGCAGGGGCTCGTATGAGCTGTCAAATTCTTCGACAGTCATATACTGTCAGGCACACCATCCACCCGCCTGTTCAGCCAGCAGGCCATGCAAAAGCCCGCGATGAACGCGGGCTTTTGCATTGAAACAAATGACTGCGACAACTTAGCCGATGGTCACCGCTGCCGTGTCCTTCGCCACGGTCGCATTCACCGTGTACAGCACCGGCACGGCAGGCGCCTGGCCGTTCGCCACCTTGGCCACCTTCTTGAACTGGGTCGCCATCTTGTCGGGGGTGACGGTCACGATGGCATAACCCTGCGCATCGGAGTCGGCATGGGCGATCCAGCTGTTGAACGACTTCAGGTAGAAGTCGAAGGTGTTGACGTCACCCTGGTAGATCAGGCCCTTCAGCGGGTTGAACAGCGGGTTCGAATCGACCACCGACTTGAAGTAGGACTGGAACGAGTTGCTCGACACCCCGGCGGTGACCAGGTCGACCATCACCGGCGTCTTGCTCGCCGCATCGAAGTCGTCCATCACGCTGCCGGCGAAGAAGGCATGGATGTCGCCCGTGATGGCCACGACGTTCTTCACGCCGTTGTCCTTGAGGAACTTCATCATGTCCTTGCGCTCGGCGTTGAAGCCATCCCACTGGTCGGCATTGAGGATGTAGTTGTTCTGGAACTCGGCCGGCACCGCCACGCCCAGCGCGGCAATCGCACGCAGGTCGACCTGCATGCGCAGCAGCGATACTTCGTTGGCCCATACCTTCCAGGTGGCCGACGACGTGGCCATCTTCTGCTTCCACCAGCCGCGTTGCAGCTCGCCGAGAACGCTGGTGGCTGCCAGCGGATACAGGCCACCCGTGGCTGCCGTGGCGGCTGCGATTTTCTGCGCCTCGGCGCCTTGCAGATCGGTCTGCTTGACGAAGTAGCGGCTGCCTACCTCGCCCAGCGGCGACAAGGTTTCGGGGATCACGTGGTCGGTGCGGAACAGGCGCTGATCGGTGACGATCAGGTGCATGAGCTTGCCGAAGTGCAGGTCGCGGTAATTGGTGATCTGCTTCGAGAAATCGGGCTGGGTCGAGTCATATACCACGTCGGCCGGCATGAATTCATACCAGGCCTGGGTTGCGGCCTTGCGGCGATCCGCCTGTTCCGGGTTGTCCACGGTATAGGTCTGGTGATCGCCCCAGCAGTCGTCGCTGAACTCGTGGTCATCCCAGATCGCGATCATCGGGAACTTGGCGTGCAGCGCCTGCAGGCGGGTATCGGTGCGGTAGGTCTTGTACAGGTAGCGATAGTCGGCCAGCGTGGTGGCATATTTACCGTTGCCGGTTGCCGTGGCGGTGCCGTTGGGCAGGGTCAGGGTCGTGTGGCGCGCTTCCACGGCGCCGGTCTGGAAGCTCTCGCCGACGGTTTCGTAGATGTAATCGCCAAGGTGCACGATGAAATCGACATCCTCGTTGATGAGCGAATCGAAGGCGCCCCAGTGATTGACCGTCCAGTCCTGGCACGAGATGAAGGCGAACTTGAGCGAAGCCAGGTCGGCGGTGGCCTCGGGCGCGGTCTTGGTGCGGCCGTTGGTCGATGCATCGCTGCCCACGACGAAGCGGTAATAGTAGGTCGTGTAGGCTTTGAGACCCGTCACCTTGTGGCGGATGGTGTTGTCCCAGGCGGCCTGGGTCACGATTTCGGTATCGAGCACGAGCACCTTGAAGTCGGCCGTTTCCGACATCTGCACGCGGACCTTGATGTCCTCGGCGGCGCCATCGTTACGCACCACGCGCGACCACAGGATGATGCCATCCGGCTTCGGGTCGCCCGAGGCCACGCCCTGCGGGAAGCTGTATACCTTGCCGGTGCCGGGGGCCGGCGTGCCGCCGCCATCGCCGCCGCCACAGGCTGTCAGGCCGGCGCTGGCCACCGACATGGTGAGAAAACCACTGAGTCTTAGAAATTCACGACGATCCACACTTATCTCCTCTCCCGGTTATACAAAAGCCTGCTGACGATTTGGACGTTTTCAGCAGGCTCTTTACGGGCAGAATATTAACGAAACGAGAAATATCCTACCCGGCAATTATTAAATATTTATCACATTCGAACTTGTTGAATCACGCCACAGGTTTTGTGTTGAAGCCATATCGAACAGGCAGGGCAGCAGCCGGGGCGTATTCGATATCGAGCATCCCACCACGCGTATGCAGGTAGATGGTCTGGCCCGATCCATCCATCCAGGCCGCCAGCTGCTCGCCTTCCAGTATGCGGCCCTCCCCGTCGCGCAGATGCTCCATCACGCCAACCAGATCGCGCTCGTCCACCACGCCCAGGCCCTGTTCCGACACCAGGTACAAACGGCCGTCATCGTCGATCACCGCCCGGTGCGGCGAGATGGGCTGCCCGTCGTGCGCCACGAAGGCCGGCGGCCATACGCCATCGGCGAGCCGATAGATCCAGGGCGTTGACTCGAGCTCGACAAAGACTTTTTGCGGGCCGTTCTGAAAATAATAGTCGCCGTTTTCCGCTCTTGCGTAGTTTCGGCCGATGAATTCGGCCAGGCCCGCGTGGCTCAGCCGCTCCTCGCGTATCCACCAGTGGCCGCGCCGGTCGAGCCTGAGCCAGCCATACACCGCCGGCACATTGGGCCACTTGGCCATGGCCTGCAATACGATATCGTCCATCCCCAATCACCCTGTCTGATTCAATACCCTGAGCGGCGGCGTGCGCGTGAGCCGCAACAGGCTCGGCAAGCCGGCCAGCACCACGGCCAACGCCCCGCCGACGATGCCGAACAGCGGCAGGCGCCAGTCCGGCTGATAGGGCAGGCTCAACAGCTTGACGCTGACGGCCCAGCCCAGGCCCGCGCTGCCGATGACGGCCACACCCCCCGCCAATGCGCCGATCACTGCAAACTCGGCGAGCGCCGTCTGCAATAGCTGGCGGCGGCTGGCCCCGAGCGTGCGCAACACAGCGTTGTCGAGGCGGCGCTCGTCCTGGGTCGAGGCCAGCGCCGCGTGCAGCACCACCAGCCCCGCGGCCACGGTGAACAGGAATACGAATTCGACCGCACCGACCACCTTGTCGATGATGCCGCGCACCTCGGCCAGCACCGCCCCGACATCGACAACAGTCAGGTTCGGGTAGGCCCGCACGAGCTCGTTGACGAGATCCTGGCGGGCCTCGGGCAGGTAGAAGCTGCTGACATAGCTGGTGGGCTGAGCCTTGAGCATCGACCCGGTGGCAACGACGAAGAAATTGACGTTGAACGAATCCCAATTGACCTTGCGCAGGCTCGTCACGGTCGCCTCATAGCGCACCCCGGCAATGTCGAAGGTGAGCCGGTCGCCCAGCTTGATGCCGAGCGTCTTGGCCAGGCCCTCCTCGACCGAGAACTGCGGATGGGTATCGCCGGCCGCCCAGAACTGCCCGGCGACGATGCGATTGTCGTGCTGCATGTGCTCAGCCCAGGAGAGGTTGAATTCGCGCTCGGCCAGATTGCGGGCCCGCTCGTCCAGATAGCGCTCCAGCTTCACGTCCTGGCCGTTCAGGGCAACCCAGCGCCCACGGATCATCGGAAAGGCCTCGGGCGCCTTCAGCTCATGGCGCGTGAAAAACGCGGCCAGGCCCGCCTGCTGCTGTGGCTGGATATTGATGACGAAGCGGTTAGGCGCATCGGGCGGCACCGACTGCTGCCAGCTGCGCAGCAGGTCGGCCCGCACCAGCGTCAACGTCAGCAGCGCCATCAGGCCCAGCGACAAGGCCACGATCTGCAGGATGGACAGGCCCTTGCGCCGGTACAGATTGGCAATGCCGAAGCGCCAGGTGATGCCCGAGCGCCGGTTGAAGCGGCGCAAGCCCAGCATCAGCACCCAGCCCACGCCCGCCGCCAGCACGATGCCGAGCGCGAAGCCGCCGAGCACATAGGCCGCCAGCCTGGCCTCGCCCGCCTGCCACATGAGCAGGGCCGCCAGCACCGAGCCGCCCGCCAGGTACATGGTGCGGCTACCGATATCGGCGTCGATCTCGCGCCGCAACACCCTGAGCGTGGATACCAGACGCAGGCGCAGCAACGGCGGCACGGCAAAGCCAAACAGCAGCAGGCTGCCAAGCAGCCAGCCCTGCACACCCGGCAGCCAGTGCGACGCCGGCAGCTCGCTATCCACCAGGCTGGCGAGCGAGCTGACCAGCACCTGCTGTGCGACATAACCGAGCGCAACGCCGGCCAGCCCGGCGCCAAGCGCCAGCACGGCAAACTGCCACAGGAACAGCTGGAAGATTTCCGACTGGCTTGCGCCCAGGCAACGCATCATCGCCACCGGGTCGAGATGGCGCTCGACATAACGCCGCGTCGCCAGGCCGATCGCGACACAAGCCAGCGCCACGCTGGCAAGCGCGGCCAGGCCGAGAAAGCGGTGCGCACGTTCGAGCGCGTTGCGTACCTCGGGGCGTGCATCCTGCACGGTCTCGAGGCGCTCGCCTCGCGCCATAAGTGGCTCGGCGAAACGCCGGTAGGCGTCGATAGCCGGCTCCGGGCCCGCCAGCAGCAGGCGGTAACGCACCCGGCTGCCATTCTGGATCAGCCCGGTGCGGGCCAGATCGTCGGCATTGAGAATGACGCGCGGCATGATATTGAACACGTCGGCCGCCGCATCGGGCTCGCGATCGATACGGGATGCGAGGCGCAGGCGCGTGTCGCCGACCTCGAGCTGCGCCCCGGGCTGGATGCCGAGCCGCCCCAGCAGCCGGTCATCGGCCCACACCTCGCCGGGCCTGGGCGCCCCCTGTACCTGGCTGATGGCCGGGCGCGCGCCCAGGCTCAGCCGACCGCGCAAGGGGTACGGGCCGGACACCGCCTTGATCGAGGCCAGTTGCGTGGCATCGCCATGCAGCACCATGCTGGGGAAGGTTGTCGTGAACGCCATCTGCAGGCCGAGCGCTGCGGCCTTGCTCGTGTACTCGGGGGCCATCGGATGGTCGCTCGATATCACCAAGTCGGCCCCCAGCAGCTCGTTGGCACGCGAGGCCAGGCCACGCTCGACGCGATCGGTGAAGAAGCCGACGCTGGTCACCGCGGCAATCGCGATCAGCAGCGCAAGCAACAACACATTCAGCTCGCCGGCACGCAGGTCGCGCCGCAGCATGCGAAAGGAAAGCCGCGCGCGCTGGATCGGGCTCATGCCGCCCTCGCATCGCCGACGATGCGCCCGGCGGCGATGCGCACGGTGCGCCGGCAGCGTTCGGCGAGCTTGTCGTCATGCGTCACCAGCACCAGCGTCGTGCCTTGCTCCTGGTTCAGCGAGAACAGGAGCTCGATGATCTGCTGCCCGGTAGCCGTGTCGAGGTTGCCCGTCGGCTCGTCGGCAAACAGGAGCCTGGGGCTGCCGGCAAAGGCCCGGGCCAGCGCCACCCGCTGCTGCTCGCCACCGGAAAGCTGTTTCGGATAATGTTCGAGCCGGGCCTCCAGGCCAACGCGCGCCAGCCAGCCACGCGCCACGCTTTCCGGGTCCGGCTTGCCGGCCAGTTCGAGCGGCAGCATCACGTTTTCCAGCGCGGTCAGCGACGGCAGCAGCTGGAAGGACTGGAACACGAAGCCCACCCACTCACCGCGCAGTCTGGCCCGGCCATCTTCATCGAGCGCCGACAGATTGCTGCCGCCCAGGTGAACCTCGCCTGCGGACGGGCTGTCCAACCCCGCCAGCAAGCCAAGCAGCGTCGACTTGCCGGAGCCCGAGGCGCCGACGATCGCCAGCGACTCGCCGGGCATGATGGTCAGGTCGACACCGCTGAGGATGTCGAGACGCGTATCGCCCATGCTGACTTGCCGGCACAAGGCCCTGGCCTGCACAATCGGCGTATCAGACAAAGAACGATTACTAGGGGAAGCCACATTCATGTCGCGTTTCATTCGCCTGCTCTTGTTGATGTTATTACCCGCGCTAGCGTGGGGCGCGCCTGATGCGCCAGTGGTATTGGTCTTTGGTGACAGTTTAGCTGCCGGCTACGGCTTGCCGCAAAGCCAGAGTTGGGCCTATCTGCTCGGCAAGCAGCTCGCACCGCGCTACCGTGTGGTCAACGCCAGTGTCAGCGGCGAGACCAGCAGCGGCGGGCTGACACGCATCGAGTCGGCGCTGGAGCAGCACCGGCCTGCCATCGTGATGATCGAGCTGGGGGCCAACGATGGCCTGCGCGGCCTGCCGCTGGCCGACACCAAGCGCAATCTGGCAGCCATCATCGGCAAGGCGAAGCAGGCCAAGGCCAGGGTATTGCTGATCGGCATGCAGCTCCCGCCCAACTTTGGCGCTGCCTACGCGCGGCGTTTCAGCACCCTGTATTCGGAGTTGGCCAGCGAGAACAAAGTTCCACTGCTCCCCTTCCTGCTCGAAGGGTTTGCCGACAAGCGCGAGCTGTTCCAGGCCGACATGCTCCACCCCACCGCGCAGGCACAGCCGATGATCGTAGACACCGTGGCGAAGGCGCTGGAGCCGCTGCTCAAGCCTTGATCGTGGGGATTCGGAAAATGTGGATGACGCAGGCAGGCTAACGCGCAATCGGCAGACAAAAAAATACCCGCGATGTGCCGCGGGTAATCGCTTACGTGGAGTTGCAAGCTATTCGAAACGGTAATCGAAACCGAGCGATGCGGTAGGCTCCAGTTTGAAACTGGTCACGGACGAAGCGGCTACCTGCGCGCGATCATGTGCCGACACTTCGTTGTCGAGCACGGCGTTCAGCGTCGGGTTGCTGCTCGCAAAGCTGATCTTCGTGGGGCGGCCGGCTTGTGCCATGCCGACATCAGCCACCAGGTTCAAGCCTGTGCTGCGGCCACGGCTGCGGTTGAAATCAAAGCCAAGCACGGGCGCCACCTTGCTCAGGGTGACGATGCCAGCACACATGGCCGCTTCCTTGATGTCCTGCACGCCCTGCCCGACCGACTCTGCAATATTGGCCAAGCCACGGCCGATGCGGTTAAGCGGCGTTTCAGCAGGCGTGGGGCTCTCGCTATCCACCATCGGGGTAGCCGAGGCGACGGTGACAAGTTCAGGCTGGGACGAGTGGCGCTTGCGCAGCCATGTCCAGCCCAGCATGCCCAGATCGACGGTATTGGAAGTGCGGATGACTTCAACAGGGACAACCGCCCGGTTGTCGAGACGGGCAAGCAATTCGGCAGGAACGGAAACGCTGCGGGGCATTTCGCCCCGCAGCTCCGCGGGTTCGACGAGCGGGTTGCTGCCCAATTTGGCGCCCAATGCAACGGAGCTTCCGAGGCATCCCAGCAACACAAGAGCACAGCACCGCAACTTCATCGTGTCTCCTCACTATGCGGTTGATTTCTTTATAGTTACCGCACGACCCTATTCGGATTTGAATTTATACTCTAATTATTCAATTGTCAACATCACCCCGCCACTAAACTGGTTAATCCACAGTACAGATTGCGCCTGGCTTTTCTCGCACCAGGCCGAAAGTGGCAATGCCATTCATCTGTTATCCCAGTTGTGACAGAATGTTAGACATGCTCAACGAACGTTCCCAAATCCTGCTCAAGACCCTGGTGGAGCGCTATATCACCGAAGGGCAACCGGTCGGCTCGCGCACCTTGTCGCGTTTTTCCGGGCTCGACCTGAGTCCCGCCTCGATCCGCAATGTGATGTCCGACCTTGAGGAGATGGGCTTCATCACCAGCCCCCACACCTCGGCAGGCCGCATCCCAACTGCCCTTGGCTACCGGGTGTTTGTCGATACGCTGTTGACGGTCAGGCCGCTCGAAACGGTCGAGATCCATCAGCTGGAGGAGCAACTACACCCCGACAACCCGCAACGCCTGATCAATTCGGCATCACAGCTGTTGTCGGAGCTGACCCAGTTCGCCGGCGTGGTGATGACGCCTCGCCCGAGCAATGTGTTCAAGCACCTGGAATTCATTCCCCTGGGCGAACGCCGCGTGTTGCTGATCATCGTCACACCGGAAGGCGACGTGCAGAACCGCATCCTGACGACAGACCGCATCTATTCGCAGTCCGAGCTCACCCTGGCCAGCAACTTCTTCAACCAGCACTACGCCGGCAAGACGCTGGACGACGTGACGTTCAACCTGCGTGACGAGCTGCGCCAGTTGCAGACCGATATCAGCTCCTTGATGGAGGCAGCCCTCGCCGTCAGCAGCCAGGCCTTCAGCAGCGGCGGCCAGTACGTGATCGCGGGAGAGCGCAAACTGCTCAACGTGGAAGACCTGACCAGCAATGTCGCCAGCCTGCGCAAGCTGTTCGGCTTGTTCGAGGAAAAGACCGAGATGCTCAAGCTGCTCGAAATCAGCCGCCAGGCCGAGGGGGTCAAGATATTCATCGGTGAGGAGTCCGGTGTCACGCCGCTCGACGAATGCTCGGTGGTCACCGCCCCGTATGAAGCCAATGGCCAGATCGTCGGCACCGTCGGCGTCATCGGCCCGACACGCATGGCCTACGAGCGCGTGATACCCATCGTCGACGTGACGGCCAAGCTCTTGTCGAGCGCGCTATCCGCGGGGACGAGCCTGACCTGAGGCAGGCGAGGTGCAGACAACAAAAAAGCTGGCCATGCCAGCTTTTTTGTTTGGATCAGGCTGGCGTTCACGCCATCCGCTTCAACACCTCATCCTTGCCGATCAGCGCCAGCACGGCATCGATGGACGGCGTCTGAGTGGTGCCGCAGACCAGCACGCGTAGCGGCATGCCGAGCTGGCCCATCTTGATGCCCTCTTCGGCGCAGAACGGCTTGAACAGCTCGTGGATCGCCGCGGCGCTCCAGTCCACCAGCTCGCTCAGCCTGGCGGCGAAGCGGCCCATGCGCGCACGCGAAGCATCGTCGAGGTGCTTGGCCAGGTCTTCGTCGCTCGGCATACGCTTCTTGTAGAAATAATCGCACTGGCCGACCAGGGCATTGGTGTCCTGCACACGCTCCTTGACCATGCCGATCACGGCGCCAAGCTCAGGGCCGGCCGACACGTCGATACCGGCCTCAGTCAGTCGCGGCGCGATCAGCGCGGCGAGCTTGCCATTGTCGGACGCCTTGATGTGCTGGGCATTGAGCCACAGCAGCTTTTCCTTGTCGAAGCGCGACGGGCTCGGGCTCACGGCTTCGAGGCCGAACCATTCGACGAACTGCTGCATATCGAAGAATTCGTCGTCGCCGTGTCCCCAGCCGAGGCGGGCCAGGTAGTTGAGCAGCGCCTCGGGCAGGATGCCCATGCCGGCGTAGTCGACTACGCTCACCGCATCGCGGCGCTTCGACATCTTCTGGCCATCTTCGCGCAGGATCATCGGCAGGTGGCCGTAGACCGGCAGCGGCGCGCCCAGCGCGGTAAGGATGTTGATCTGGCGCGGCGTGTTGTTGACGTGGTCGTCACCGCGGATGATGTGGGTGATATTCATGTCCCAGTCGTCGACGACGACGCAGAAGTTGTAGGTCGGGCTGCCATCACCACGCGCGATGATCAGGTCGTCGAGCTCGACGTTGGCGATCTCGATACGCCCCTTGACCGCGTCTTCCCACGCCACCACGCCGTCGAGCGGGTTCTTGAAACGCACCACGGGCTGCACACCCGCCGGGATTGCGGGCAGCGTCTTGCCCGGCTCGGGGCGCCAACGGCGGTCGTAGCGTGGTTTGTCACCACGGGCCTCGGCCTCGGCGCGCATGGCGTCGAGTTCTTCCTTGCTGCAGTAGCAATAGTAGGCGCTGCCGGCTTCGAGCATCTGCTGGATCGCGGCCTTGTAGCGGTCGAAGCGGTGGGTCTGGTAGAACGGGCCCTCGTCGTAGTCGAGGCCGACCCAGTGCATGCCGTCGAGGATCGCCTTGACGGACTCGGGGGTCGAGCGCTCCAGATCCGTATCCTCGATGCGCAGCACGAAGGTGCCGCCATGCTTGCGGGCATAGGCCCAGGAAAATAGCGCGGTGCGCACGCCACCGATGTGCAGGTAACCGGTGGGGCTGGGGGCGAAACGGGTGCGGATCATAGGCGGACGATGGTGCAATCGGTAAAACCAGTGATTTTACCCGTTAAGTGCGCTTGGCGTAATGGCGGCGCCAAAACCGGCGTTAGCGCATGGGTGAGCAGAATAAAGCGCTTATACTGCAGACAGCGAGACAACAATTGCGCCAACTGACATGTCAGCATCGCCACACTTCTACCTGCTGGCCGCAGCGGCCCTGACTGTGTCCATGTGCTGCGCAGCCGAGCCATTGCGGCTCGTCACCGAAGAAAATCCACCCTACAACTATGCCTCGCGAACGGTGGATGGCGTTGCCGGCATCTCGACCGATATCGTGGCGGAAGCCGCCCGGCGCGCCAGTGTGGCAGTCGAGTTCGAACGCTACCCCTGGGCCCGTGCCTACTGGCTGGCGCAGCACGATGCCAACACCTGCATCTACTCGACAGTGCGTTCACCGGCGCGCGAGGGCCTGTTCCGCTGGCTGGGCCCGATCGCATTCAACCGCTGGGCGCTATTCGCCCGTTCGGATTTCCCATATGCATTGAAGTCGCTGCAGGATACGCGACGCTTCACCATCGGCGGCGCGCAGCAGGACGCGCGCACGCTCTATCTGCGCGACCTGGGCTACAAGGTCGATGCCGCCCCCGACGACAAGTTGAACCCACGCAAGCTGCAGGCAAAGCGTATCGACCTCTGGGTGGCGGGCCTCTACAAGGGACGCTCGTTCGCCTCGGAACAAGGCGTGGTGGACATCAAGCCGGTACTGGTATTCCACGAGGTCGAGTACTACCTGGCCTGCAATCCGAAGGTCGACGACACGATCTACGACAAGCTCGTAGAACAACTCGATGCCTTGCGCAACGAGAATTACCTCAACGCCTACTCGCCCTCCATCGACGAGGGCAAGAAGCACTGAGCCCGGCCAGTGGCCGTGATCGGGCCGCGCAGGCAGGATGGCGCCTGTCTGCAGCCCAATCAGCGCCTCACTGCAGCACGCCATCCACCATGTGCAGGATGCGATCGGCCCGCGCCGCCAGATCCGGGTCGTGCGTGACGATGACCAGGGCCGTGCCCTGCTGCCGGTTCAACGCCAGCATCAGCTCGTAGACCTCCCCCGCCGTCCCGCGATCGAGGTTGCCGGTAGGCTCGTCGGCCAGGAGGCAGGCAGGCTCGTTGATCAGGGCGCGGGCGATGGCGGTGCGTTGGCGCTCCCCGCCGGACAGCTCGCCCGGCTTGTGCGCCAGCCGGTGTCCGAGCCCGACCTTTTCCAGCATCGCCTGTGCCTTGGCCCTGGCTGTCGCCGGGTCCTCGCGCCGGATCATCAGCGGCATCGCAACGTTTTCGATCGCGCTGAACTCCGGCAACAGGTGGTGGAACTGGTAGACGAAGCCGAGCTTCTGATTGCGTAGCTCGCCCTTGGCGCGTTCGCTCAGCGTGGCAATGTCCTGGCCGGCGATCTCGACGCGCCCCGAGCTGGGTGCATCCAGCCCACCCAGCAGGTGCAGGAACGTACTCTTGCCCGAACCCGAGGCGCCGACGATGGCGACGATTTCACCACGATTGACCGTGAAATCGATGCCATGCAACACCCGTACATCGAGCCGCCCTTGCTGGAATATCTTGGACACGCCCTGGCAATGAAGGATCGCCTCACTCATAGCGCAGCGCCTCCGCCGGATTGACGCGCGACGCGCGCCAGCTGGGGTAAAGCGTCGCCAGCAGCGACAGGATCAGCGAAACAATGGTAATCGTGCCGACATCGGACCATTGCAGGTCGGACGGCAGCTCGGTGATGAAATACACCTCGCCGGAGAGTATCTGGATGCCCAACAGGCGCTCGATGGTGGGCACGATCACATCGATGTTCAATGCCGTCACGATACCGGCAAGCGAGCCGACGATGGTACCGATGAAGCCCACCACCGAGCCCTGCACCATGAATATCTTCATGATAGAGGCCGGCGACGCGCCCATGGTGCGCAGGATGGCGATGTCGGCCTGCTTGTCGGTGACCGTCATCACCAGCGTGGAGACGAGATTGAACGCCGCAACCGCGACGATCAGCGTCAGTATGATGAACATCATGCGTTTTTCGATCTGCACCGCACGGAAGTAGTTGGCATTCTGCTGCGCCCAGTCACTCACATAGGCGTCGGCCTTGAGGCTGTACAGCAACTCGCGCGCGATCCTCGGGGCCGCCATGACGTCGTTGACCTTGAGCCGGATGCCGCTCACGTCGTCACCATAGCGGAACAGCCGCTGCGCGTCGGCCAGGTGGATGAAGGCCAGCGTATCGTCGTACTGGAACAGGTCCATGCGAAACACGCCGACCACGGTGAACTGCTTGAAGCGTGGCATCGCACCGACCGGCGACACCTGCCCCTGCGGCGTGATCAGCGTGACCTTGTCGCCGAGCCTGACACCAAGCTCGCGCGCCACGCCGCTGCCGAGCACGATGCCGAAGCCGCCCGGCACCAGTCGTGGCATCGTGCCGGCCACCATGTGGCGGCCGACGTCGGACACCGTCGCCTCGGCATCCGGCAGAATGCCCTGGATCATCGCCCCCTTGACCGAGCCATCGAAGCTCAGCAGGCCTTGTCCATTCAGGTAAGGCGCCGTGGCGATCACCGCGCCATTGCGCCTAACCTGCTGGGCGACCCCCTGCCAATCCGGCAGCCGATCGCGCGGGCCGCTTACCTGAACGTGCGACACCACCGACAGCATGCGGGCACGCACCTCTTTCTGGAAGCCGTTCATGACCGACAACACGACGATCAGTGCCCACACGCCGAGCGCGATGCCGACCATCGAGGCGCCCGAAATGAAGGAGATGAAATGATTGCGTCGTTTTGCGCGCGTGTAGCGCAAACCGACAAATAGTTCGAATGGGCGCAAAAACGCCTCCGTGCCACGAAATCAAAGCGCTGAAGTTTGCCATATGCACCGCCCGCTAACCAGCGCGGGCGTATGACAGTCACTGTCCGCACCGGCCTGAAAAAGTTCACGGCGCGGCAAAACGAAACACTGCTAGTGGCCCGCCTCGACGCTGCTTGTCAGTGATTTTCGTTTATACTGAATATCAAATATTCGAACCAGTTATAAGAGACGCTGCCCGCAGCGACACTCAATAGCTGCTGGCCATCAGCGCCCACCGGGCCACCATTCATGTTCAACAAACTGTTCAATCGCGAAAAGCCCGAATCACGCCAGGACGCGGCACTTGCCATCGTCACCGGCGCCCTGTCGCAGTCGACGGCACAGGGCCTGGGCTCGGTGCGCGCGTGGCTGGAAGGCCACGCCGAGGCCATGATGCAGAAGCAGACCTGCATCGAAACGCTCGCCCACATCGACGACGCACTGCGCCAACTGTTGGTCAAGGCAGAGCAGGAGCTATATCAGGCGCATGCCAATCTGACACGCACCCAGCTGATCCTGCAGGCGGCCCTGCCGTTCTGCACGGTCATCGCCAACACCACCGCGCGCGCGGTGGCGGCCGAGGGGCCCGTGCTTGCCAAACGCTCGGGGCAGATCGGCGCGGTACAGTCGGCGATCGCCTCTTTCGTGTATTGGGCGGCCAAGGGCTACCTGATGCGCTTCATCGGCCAACCCCAGTCGGCCGGCTTTCCGTGGGCCAAGATCTATCCGCTCTACGATTTCGGCCGCAAGATCGAGGCCGGTGCGCTGTCGAAATTCGCCGGTAGCGCCACCAGCGGGCTGGGCCAGATCAAGAAGCAGCTCGCCTACCTGCTGCTGCTGACCCGCACCTTGTCGCCGGACCTGAACGGCCGCCAGATTCTGGTTGCCGACCGCCTCGTCACCATGTTCACGGCCTTCGTCCAGGTGGCGGATCAGCACAGCGCCGACACGCCCTTCGCCACAGCGCAGGACAATGGCCAGCCGACCTTGCTCGACGACAATGCGGTGGTCGTCGCATCGCAGCAGCCGGCGTTCTACTTCGGTGTGCAGCGCTGCAGCACCGAGCTGGTATCGCTCGAAACCATGATTACCATGCAGCATCGCCTGCCGCCCAAGCTCGAAGAAGACTGGCGGCTCGACATCGGCGAGGCGCTCACCGTGCTGCGCCACCTCAAGGCACGCTGGAGTGGGCGCCAGTCGATGCGCCGCGACAAGCGCATCCAGGCCCAGGGCAATATCCAGCTAGCCTACGAGTTTGCGCCGGTGCGGCGCCTGATCTCGCTGATGGAGAATGCCGCCCAGGTCAAGACAGTGGAACCCACGCGCACCGTCGGTGAGCTGGAGAACATCAGCCAGAGCGGTCTGGGCGTGATCCTGAGCCCGAACGCAAGCTGGGCGCGCAGCGGCCGCCTGATCGGCATTCGCCAGGCCGAGGCGCCGCGCTGGAGTGTGGGGGTGGTGCGCAGAATCGTCGCCCGCACTGACAGCTCGTCGCTAGCCGGCATCCAGGTCGTCAGCAGCGCGCCCGAATCGGTTCGGCTGGTCGAGCGCGCCAAGGTGTCGCAATGGGAGCAGGTCACCAGCGCCGAGACGTTCAACAATGTGCTGGCCATTTACGCGCCCAAGGCCGAGAGCACGGCGGCGCGGCTGATCACGGCGGGCAACACCCTGTCGGTCGGCCAGGAATACGGCGCCAGCCTGGTCGAGGGCAACGCGCTGATCAAGGTTCTCGATATTGCCGAGCTTGGCGGCGACTTCGTCATCTACGACTGCGATGTGCTCATTCAGGCGCCCCCCACCGATGAACCGGCGCCACGGCCGCACAGCCCACCTCCCCGGCTCAACATCATCTGACGGCATGGTAGCGGGGCCCTCCGGGGCGCCCCGGCACGCGGCCGGTTTGCCGTCGGGATTTTTTACATGTCGCATATATAAATCCGCTGCCAATCGCGGATCATCACCCGACATACCCAACACAACATATTAATTATCAACAAGTTGCGAAGAACAATAAATTTCCAGACACGACAAACAGGCAGGCGGCGTGTCGATTACATTTACACAATCAAATATAAAATCATTCCCACAACGGCAAACGCTTGATAGACATACGTTTCAAGTAATGGCACGGCTTATGCTTACTCCTTTGGCAAACGACTCTTGGAGCAAGCCGTGTTTAAAGCCATCTCCCTTAGCGTACTGACACTGGCCTCTGCCTCTGTGCTCTCGGCGCCCATGCAGGTAGACGGTAATCTCGCCGATTGGGGTGCGTCGGTGCAGGACTCGCGCAATGCCCACCCGGCCAGTGTATTCAGTACGGTGAATGTCGGCGCGGGCAACAAGCTGTTCAGCTATTCGATTGAAGACACCAACGATCTTGCTGGGCACGGCTTCTACCTCGGCCCGCAATACGGCGGCCAGGACTATGACGTCGAATTCATGGCCGCCGCGCTATCGGCTGGCCGGGTATTTATAGCCATCGCAACCGGCCAGCGTCCCGACAACGGCTTCAGCTACTACAGCCCTGGCGACATCCGCATCGTGGCGGACTCCGGCGCCGTTTACGGCATCGAGATTGGCGGCGGCAAGGGCGACAGCAGCAAGTCGCAAGGCACGATTCACGCAGGCGCCGCCGGCACCACCTACGTGCTGGATGGCTCGGGCAACACCATCAATGTCAAAACTGCCGCGGCCAGCCAGGTCGCCGGCTCGGTCTGGTCAAACGTCAGTTGGATCAAGAGCCCGGTCGATCGCAGCACCGATGTCCAGTTCGAGGTGAATAGCCAGTCGACCCGCCTGGGCGTGGCCGATTTCGTCTACACACGTGACAGCATCACCACCCAGCACGCGGTGATCGAGCTGTCGCTCGACCCGGCTTGGTTCACCGGCGCCCACACGCTTGATTTCTACTGGGGGCCGTCCTGTGCCAACGACCTGCTGATGGTCAGCGACGATCTGGCCGGCAGGGTCCCCGAGCCCGGCGTACTGACCCTGCTCGGCATCGGCCTGCTGGCCGGGGTGGCTGCCCGCCGGCGGCGACAGCGATAACCCCATAACAACAACGGCGCGAAATGCGCTTGGGCGATTCGCGGCCACCATGGTGGCCGCTTTTTATTTGCCGATAGGGCTTGCCACAGCGGGCTGGTAAAATGGCACTTTTACGCCTGCCGGCGACCCCGCCTACCCCATGCAGTTGACCGTCGTCATCCCCCACCTGTTCTGGCCCGATCCCGAGTTGCCGGACATCTACCGCGACTTGCCACTCCCTGCCGCAGAAAAGCTGCTGTCGCGTGGCAGGCATCTGCCCGATACCACGCACGGCCTGCTCGACTGGCTGGCACAAGCCTTCCAGCTCCCTGCCGGCGACATGGTGCCGCTGGCCCCGCTGTCGCTGGCGCTCGACGGCATCAGCCACGACCAGGCCTATTGGCTGCGGGCCGACCCGGTCGTGCTGCAGCTGAACCGCGATCAACTGGTGCTCGCCGACAGCGGAGTGCTATCGCTGTCGCAACACGAGGCTGATGCGCTGATCGACACCTTGAACCGTCATTTCGAGAGCGACGGGCTGACCTTCGTTGCGCCTCACCCGACGCGCTGGTATGTGCGCTGTGCACAGGCGCCGTCGATCACGGTGGCGGCCGTTGCCGACATCGTCGGGCAGGACATTCACCCCAACCTGCCGCGCGGCAATGACGCAATGGTCTGGCACCGCCACCTGAACGAAGTGCAGATGCTGTTTTACACCCACCCGGTCAACGAGGCGCGGGAGCAAGCCGGCGACCCGACCGTCAGCAGCCTGTGGTTCTGGGGCGGCGGCCGCCATGCGCCGCTGGCGGCCAGCCGTTTCGACACGCTTGCCAGCGACAACTGGGAGGCCAACGCCCTCGCCCACGCGGCCGGCTGCAACACGGTCGAGATGCCGACCACCGCCAGCGAATGGCTGAGCCAGCCTGCCGCGGCCAGGCCCCTGCTGCTGCTCGATTCGCTCTCGGGCCCGGCGCAATATGGCGATGCCTATGGCTGGCGTGAAGCCATCAGCGCCCTCGAGCGTGACTGGCTGGCGCCGCTGTGGCAGGCGCTCGCCACCCGCCGCATCGCCCGGCTCGAGCTGGTGGTCCCGGGCCGGTTGCGTTGTGTCATCACCCCGGCGGCCCGCTGGGCCTTCTGGCGGCCGGCCCGCACCTTGTCCAGCTGGGCGCCGGCCAGCCTGGAGGCCCGACAATGACGGCGATCCGCACGCGGGATTACAACCAGGCCCACTACGATCAACTGCTCGCCAGCGGCCACACGCCGCTGTTCGCCAGGCTGTACGCGGCACGCGGCGTGAGCGCCGAGAGCGAGCTCGAAACTGGCCTGGACAAGCTGCTGCCCTTCACCCGGATGAAACACGCCGAAGCGGCGGGGACCAGGCTCGCTGATGCGATCGAGCGCGGGGAACGCCTGCTGGTCGTCGCCGACTACGATTCCGACGGCGCCACCGCGTGTGCCGTTGCCCTGCGGGCGCTCGCCGGGTTTGGTGCCCGGGTCGATTTCATCGTGCCCAACCGCTTCGAGTACGGCTACGGCCTGACGCCGGAAATCGTCGAACTGGCGGCAGAGCGCGCCCCCGACCTGCTGATCACGGTGGACAACGGCATCGCCAGCCATGAGGGCGTGGCGGCGGCCAAGGCCCGTGGTATCGACGTTCTCGTCACCGACCACCACCTGCCCGGCGAGCAGCTGCCGGACACGCTGATCGTCAACCCGAACCAGCCTGGCTGCGGCTTTCCGAGCAAATCGATCGCCGGCGTCGGTGTGATCTTCTACGTGATGCTGGCGCTTCGCGCCGAGCTTCGCCGCCGTGGCAGCTATGCCAACCGCCCCGAGCCCAACCTCGGCAACCTGCTTGACCTGGTCGCGCTCGGCACGGTCGCCGACGTCGTCAAGCTCGACCCCAACAACCGGATTCTGGTCAACCAGGGCCTCGCCCGCATGCGCGCCGGCCGCGCGGCCCCCGGCGTGCTGGCGCTGTTCCAGGTGGCGGGGCGCCACCATAGCCGGGCAAACTGCTTCGACCTCGGTTTCACGCTCGGACCGCGCCTCAACGCCGCGGGGCGGCTCGACGACATGTCGCTCGGCATTGCCTGCCTGCTGTCGGACGATGCCGGCGAGGCCCTGCGGCTGGCAGGCGAGCTCGATCACCTCAATCGCGAACGGCGCTCGATCGAAGCGGGCATGCAGGAAGAAGCACTGGCGCAGCTCGACGGCATCGACGTCGAAGGCCGCCATGCGCTGAGCCTGTACCGCGAAGACTGGCATCAGGGCGTGATCGGCATCCTCGCCTCGCGCGTGAAAGAGCGCTACCACCGGCCGACCATTGTCTTCGCGCCGGGCAACGAGGGCGAGCTCAAGGGCTCCGGCCGTTCGATCGCGGCGCTGCATCTGCGCGACGCCATCGATCTGGTCGCCAAGCGCCACCCAAGGCTGATCCTCAAGTTTGGCGGCCATGCGGCGGCGGCGGGGCTGACCATCGCGGCGCACGACATCGATCGTTTCCGCGCGGCATTCGACGCCGTCGCGCGCGAATCGCTGAGCGAGCATGACCTCACCCGCGAGGTCGTGACCGATGGCGAGCTGGCCGCGGCAGATTGCACGCTCGATACCGCGCAGTGGCTGGCCACCCAGGTATGGGGGCAGGGCTTCCCGCAGCCGATATTTCATGGCGAGTTCGGCATCGCCAGCCAGCGAGTCGTCGGCGGCAAGCATCTGAAGCTGAACCTGGTTGCCCGTGGCGGCACACTCGATGCGATGCTGTTCAATCATGCCGATGCACTGCCCAACCGCATCCGCGCGGCTTATCGGCTCGGCGTCAACGAATACAACGGCGCCACCACGCTGCAGCTGATCGTGGAGCACTGGGAAGCCGCTTGATCGCGGTCAAACCGGCCACCACGGCGGCGTGCACGGCTGCCCGCCCGCCGCTACACTAGAGGCAGGGAGCCCTTGTTCATGCCGACAGACCTGTTTGATTCCGCCAGCCTGGCGCCGCTGCGCGCCTTCACCACCAGCCTTGCCATCGGCCTGTTGATGGGGCTTGAGCGCGAGCGCAGCCCGGCAGCCAAGGCCGGCCTGCGTACCTTTGCGCTGACCGCCCTGCTGGGCACGCTCGCAGGCTTGCTCGGCAGCACGCTGGAGACTCCGTGGATCGTCGTGGCCGGCCTGTTCATCGTCGGCACCACCATCGTCGCCGCCTATCTTCACCCGGCCAACGACCAGGCAGACCCGGGCACCACCACCGAAGTAGCGCTGGTTTTCTGCTATGGCCTCGGCGTGCTGTGCTGGTATGAGACACGCAATCTGGCGGTGATGCTGGGCATTGCCGCCACCGTGCTGCTCTATTACAAGTCGGAGCTGTCCGGCATCGCGCGCGGCCTCACCCCCAAGGATCTGCGCTCGATGCTGCAGTTCGCGGTGCTCAGCCTGGTCATTCTGCCCGTCCTACCCAACCAGGACTTCGGCCCCTACGACGCCATCAATTTGTACCAGGCCTGGCTCATGGTGGTGCTGATCTCCGGCGTGAGCCTGGCAGGCTACGTGGTCTTGCGCCTGCTCGGCGAACGGGTGGGCGCGCCGCTGCTGGGCCTGCTCGGCGGTATCGTGTCCAGCACGGCATCGACGCTGATCTACTCGCGACTGGCAAGAGAGAACCTCGGCCGTGCCGGCTTTGCCGCGGTGGTGGTGGTGCTCGCCCACCTCACTGTATTCCCGAGGCTCACCCTGCTGGGCGCCGCCACCGCACCGTCCTTGCTGGTGATGCTGGCGACGGCGCTCGGCAGCGGCCTGGCGGTCGGGCTCGTGCTGGCGGTCTTCACGCTCGGCAACGATACGCCGCATTCGCCACAGCCGGAGATGAACAACCCGACCGAGCTCAAGACCGCGCTGAGCTTCGGCCTGCTCTACATGATCGTACTGCTCGCCGCCAACTGGCTGCAGGATGTCGCCGGCCAGCGGGGCTTCTACATGGTGGCGCTGGCATCCGGCATCAGCGATGTCGATGCGATCACGCTCACGGCGATGCGCCTGTACAACCAGGGCAAGCTGCTCCCGCATGAGACCGTCACGGCCGTCGTGCTGGCCGTCTGCGCCAACACCGGCTTCAAGCTCACACTGGCCGCCAGTCTGGGCGGCCGGCCGTTCTTCAGGCAGGTGGTGGTGCCGATGGCGGGCGCCAGCCTGGTTTGCCTCGCGAGCCTGCTGTTTATCACCCGGCCTTGATCCGAATCAAATAATCTCCCTCCTCAAGCGTGACGGTGCCCTTGAAAAGGGCTGGTGTCGTTCCTATCTTGATTCTTACCAACGCTGAGCGCTCGGCGGTTTGATGTTGTTGATTTGTATGTCTTATTCTTATCTGGAGAAACTCAAATGGCCAACATTCGCCCCGCTTTTGACAATGCATTCGACGACCTGCTCAAGGGCTTTTTCGTGCGCCCGGTCCAGTTCGCCGATCAACCCGAAATTCAGCTCAAGATCGACGTCAAGGAGTCACCGGAAAGCTATTCCGTCCACGCCGATCTGCCTGGCGTGAAGAAAGAAGACATCCACGTGCATATCGATGGCAATGTCGTTGCCATCAGCGCCGAGATGAAGCGCGAGAAAGAGGAGAAGGAAGGCGAAAAGATTCTTCGCTCCGAGCGCTATTTCGGCAAGGTATCGCGCAGCTTCCAGCTCGCACAGGATGTCGACGAGGCCAACGCGACAGCCCGCTACAACGATGGCGTGCTTGAACTGTTGCTGCCGAAGAAGCAACAGAGTGCCGCCAGACGGCTCACCATTTCCTGATCCGCCCCCTCCTCTCTGCGGATACGGGAAATAAGGAAGGGAACCATCAGGTTCCCTTCCTTTTTGCCATTGCGGCCTGGCCCTCGTTCTGGGCCACGGGCTTCAGCCCTAGGCAGGGTAGCGGCGGCACGCCAATCGCACCCCATCGGCAGCCGGCAGCACGCCCGGGCCTGCCCGCTCGGTAATGTCCTGCGGCTTTCCCCGGCCTATGGCACGATCCCGCAACTCTTGCTGTGCCTCGCCTTCGCACTGATCGCCTGCGGCAACAGCCTGTTCGGCACGCTGGCCCACGCGGCCTGCTGCGCGCGGATTAGCCCTCTTAGGGTAAGCAACGGGTCAACGTGCCTGCCATGGGGGCATTCCCCCGCCGCGGTATCACGATCAATCGTCGTCATCCTCACCGCCCGCCAGGCCGGTGGCTTCATCCAGGCCGTATTGGATAGTCTTTTCGCACTCCTCCAGAAACGCCAACAGATCGTCATATTCGGCCGTCTCTTCGGGCTCCCATTCCACCACCCGGTAGTCCCCGGTCTTCGCATCCCTGCAGCTTGCGTCGAGGTAAACCCAGTTATTGGCTTGCCCCATATTGGCAATCACGATGCCGCGCGCCACCTCCGGCGCGCCACACCGGGCCGATACCCGCCGCCACTCAAGCATGGCCGTATGCCACTTACCATTTGGCATCAGGTCTTGAATCGACAATATATGCCCCGGATACGCCAGCCATTCATAACCGTCATACAGGGACAGAAACGTCCGGTAGGACGGCGGCAACGCTACGCCGAGATAGGCTTCATAGGTGCTTATCTCCGCCTCGCTCGCTGGCGGATGGGGCTTGGGCTCGATGTGCTCATAGCCATTCAGCTGCTTGAGCTTGCGCAACTTGCCGTCAATCGCCTTGATCCGTCGGATCAGCTGCTGCTTCATGTCCGGCATCTCCCCCTCCATCTGCGCCAGCCAGCGCTGCTGGTACGGCGGTGATAAACAGCGGTGGGCCAGGTGAATACTGTGGCTGTACAGCCCATGTTTGTCACCCGGCACCTTATGAGTCATCGCTTTCATCGATCAAGCCAGCGTTGATATCCAGTTCGTATTGAATAAGCCCCTTGCGATTTTCCAGAAAGCCCATGAGATCACCGAATGCCTCGTCATCCTCTGGAGAACTTTTCACCAGGACATATTCACCTGTCCTTGAAACCAGTTTTCCCGAATCCAGGTAGCACCAGTTATTTGGTTGACCCAGATTTGCAATCGGAATAGCCCGTGCAACCTGAGGGGCCCCATAACGGACAGACATTTTTCTCCACTTGGCAAAAGGCTCATGCCACCGCCCGCCCAGCATTACATCCGGAATTGCCTGCATATGACCAGGGTAAGCGAGCCAATCATAGCCATTGTGCTTGAGTAAAAATGCCCTATAAGTGGGTGGAAGTCTCAGACCAAGATAGGCTTCATCGTTTTGAATCTCATTTTCTGACGCTGGCAAATTAGCAATGGGAACAACATCTTACTAATCATCATTTTTTGCAAGCTCATGCAGTTTTTCTACGATCTCATCGATCAATTCATTGATTCTGTGCTCAATGTGTTTCATATTCTTAACCTCATCCAACCGCATTGCAGATGCCTTGCAAACATCTGAGAAGGCCACGGATCGAACATCAGCTCGGCACCGGGCTTGGCTTCAAAGCGGATCTCGTTGAAGTTGGCGCCGCCGCCTGGGCTCGAGCGGCGCTTGGTGCCGGTCTGCGCTTTGTTCGCGGACAGGCCGTAGGGCGGCATCTGTTCCTGCTTGTAGACACGGCCGGTGACGATGGGCTGGTCCGGGTCGCCTTCGAGGAAGTCGACGATCACTTCCTGGCTGATGCGCGGGTTGGCGACATGGGGTTGCGCCCCTACCCCATCTGCGCCAGCCAGCGCTGCTGGCGCCAGGCAGGTGCCGCGGTGTTGAACAGCGGGGTGCCGGGTTGCAGCAGGCACAGGTACTGGGCAGCAGCCATGCGTTGGCGTTGATAGCCGTTGCGGAGTACGTAGATACAATGTTCGCGCGTGATAGGCTTCCCCATGAAGACACGTTTCCCTGCAGGGAACTTGGCTTCATTTGCCTGCCACCATTGGCTCACGGCGGTCTGATCCGGCCATGGCAATCCCTCGTCTTGATCAAGGGCAACGTTCTCATCGTCAGGATCCTCACAGGCTCCTGAGGAGGTTTCTTCAGGCGGAGGCCTGAAGAAAGGAGGCTGCCAAAGGTCAAGGCCAGTAACCATGGAAAATGCTTCGCCAGCCCTCCTTGCCAGACTGCTATCGGACATCCGGTCAATCAACCACGGAACATAGTGTGAATCTCCGGCAACACCACACCCCCAGATCAATCTGCGCCAGAGTTTTGGAAGGGATTCAGCGCGGTGCGCCAAATCGCGCAAAAAGTCGTGAGCATGGTCCAGTGGTGAGGCTCTCAGTAGCAGGGACATCGCCATCTCAGAATCACCATTGAGTTCATCTGCGTATTGGCGTAAAACGCTCATTCCGCGCCCTCTGTCACCACACATGAACAGGTACCAGCAGGCAGAAAAGCGGACTCCCTGATCCTCGCTTGATAGATAGTTGGATGCCACATCCATTAACTCTCTGTGTCCAAACTCTGCTGCCGATTGGAAAACTGCCGAAGTCAACTCAGGCTCGGAGTCTTGCATCAAGACCAAAGCAGTTCCTGGACTGACTCGATGAGCAAAGCAGGTCGCTAGCCCAATCCGCACCTTGAAAGATTCGGGCGACAATAGCAGGCTTGCGACATAACCTTGCAGATATTGCGCTGACACCCACCCCATAGCTGAAGTAAACCCCAAATATGCATAAGAAGAATCACGCGCCTTCTTAATGATTTTCTCTAGGCGATCAATTTCCCGCCTTTCGAGAGCTACAATCGATCCGGCAAATATCTCTCCACCATCATCCGTCCCCATTGGCACCACCCCATCCGCAAGTGCAACCCGAATACCATCCAAGTGTGCAACCATACGAGCGTCATGCCGAGCCAACTCTTCCAAGCCAACATTTGCCACCGTAATGGCAGAAGATCTCATCATCCAAAGTGATGCCACTTCTGACAGATGTTCATTTACGATAGAAGGTATCATCTGTGATGATCTAATGATTAGGGTCGATATCCAACATAGTGTCACGACGAAAAAAATTAACCTTCTCTCAGAAATCGATGATGCCAGATTGACTGAGCATCAACATCCTCCTGATCGTCTTCATCTTCAAAATAAGTAACCTTGTCTGGCATATATAAAACCTCTTGTCGATCAAGCATAGACGCAAGGGCTTGGTAAGACGAGATAGATTCCTGATGATTCTGGTCACCCAGAATTGGGAGTAAAGAAAGTTGTACCCACAGATTATCGCTCTTTTTCTGCACCAAAGCGTCACCACCAAGAATGGCTTCTATTTCACTTTGGGGTGGCAGTTTTCCAGCCACCTTTTTACCGAATACATTTATCCAATGTGCTCCAGATGTACGATCGCCTATTCCGAAAATTACACTTGACACCTCGGCTATGTCAACACACAGGAATCTATGGGCTAATTTCTGCTTTCTGCCTTGATTCCCCTCCAAGGCAATAGACATATAAGCATAACTCAAAGGCAATATCGACGCCCACTCGGCCAATAGCCCTTTCACCTCTTCTTGATGCTCCCAATAAAAAGCCATAGGAACCCATGCCTGAACAAAACAGGCATCATCCTTAAATAATTTATCATGTATAGCAAGCCCCTGATATTCGAAAAAAAAATCAGGAATATTAGCCTGGCCTCCAGAAATGCTGATGGCGCCATTTATTGTCATTCCGCTACCCGTCAATCGCTCACTGACAATACGATCAAGTTGGCTAGCCGTTGCTTCGAACCAATCCCCAGATGCCCCACTATACATGCGGAGAGATCCATCAGGAACAACAAGCATAAAGCGCCTGAACGCAGACACTATATCACCAGCAATCAATTCGTGAGGGTGCCTGATAAAAACCACCAACTTCATTACCTCCCTCACGATAAATTTCCCGCCACCTTCAATGTCTATTAATTTATTTATCTCTTTGGCCATCAAAATATCCACCATAAGGCAATGTCATTCACTACAAGTATCACTATGCTCGTTGATCATTTTCGGGCTTTTTCCACAAGCTTTTTTGTATATCTGATCCTGTGTCATACCATCATACTGTTCGCCAGGCGGAGTCCTTGCACCCTTAACTTTTGAGCTGTACAGTGGCCATTTTGGAGGTGTTGAGCGTTTAGGGCATTGAAATTTAAAGTCGTAAACCTTTTTTGGTGGACTGCCATAGACCACATCCGGTCTAATTGATTTATCAGTGCCCGGAACGGGAAAGCTAGTCGAATCTGCTGAGGTGGCAGGCAGAATATCATTCTTTGCGCCCTTCTGATTTTTCTCTATTTCCTCCTTACAGCAACTATGTTTTTCATTGCTTATCTTGAAAGCATTTGGTGGCTTTCCAGGCTTCCTTTCCCAACACCACTTCCCATCCTTATTTTTCCCTTTATATTTATTATTTATTTTCTCTTCACACTTCTTCCAAATTTCACATAACATCGTTTCTAGTTCTACAACTGTTTTTGGATCTTGAATAGTCCCGGCAAGATCAGCGGTATTCTCGTGGTTCTGGAACTTCTTATCCGTCAGACGACATGCTCCCTGTCCTTCCATCTTTACATCAAACGAATACAAAATCCAGGTTGACTCCTTGATAAACGTGCTCGATTTAACCCCGCCGACAGTACCCGCCTCATCACCATTTGACATTGAAAACTCGGACCCCTTGATCGCAACCATCATTCCGCCATCGGCTTTTACGGTTGTCGTCCCCTTACTTAAGGTTGTCGATTGAGAAATATTGGGGTAGGGAATCGGAACCGGCCCACCAGGTGTCGGTGTTTTGCAGACATCGGGAATCGTAGCAGTTGAAATCCCGTTACTCCCCTTATGCACAAGAGAGTTACTAGTACCGTTGACTTTGATGGTAACCGGCATTGCTAAGCGAGCCTCCGCAATTCAAGTACGGCAGCAGCCCGATCCCCTGCTTCCGAGCTAGCCCACACCATGGCGAAAGTGCCGTTGGCGTAACCTTTAATACCAGCTATCACGGCAAGCTGCATGTGCAATGGAGCACCAGCTGCCGATATATCTCCCCAACTGTCGGCTGGTGCAATAAAGTTAGAAGCGGAGTGAAAATACTCTTTGGCCCGCAAACAAGAAAAACCATATTCATCGGCTCGATAGGGCTCGCCATTCATATCACAATACAAGTCACTTACCTTTACTCCATTCGGCAGTCGGTCTAGTGCAGATCTGAAAGCTTTTGTCAGTCCTTCCCCGATGCAGATCGTCTCGGTCTTGATACGTTTTGGCTCAAAAGCAATACCCACACCTGTTATCCGGGCCAAGGGATCGAGCCCGAGTCGCTCTACAACGGAGCGGCGAGCCAGCAGCAATGCTCCTGCTCCCTCTCCTGGAATGAATCCCCATGCATTGTTGTGCAAACCAGCACCATGCAACTGGTCTTGTTCCTCCAACCATTCAAGCGTATACGGTTGAATATATGAGTCCACTGCGGCAACTACACAGCCATCGTACGAACCATCCTCCAGTTTTCCGAAGGCGGCATTCAGCGCAAGCAGGCCTGCGGCATGCCCATTTGGAAACGAGGCGATACCAGCAAGATGAGGGTATCTATCACCAATTGCGGTGATCATCAGAGGCTGCAGATCGCGAGCAAGGCCAATACGCGGTGGTGGCAAACCAAGTGACAATGCAATTCTCAAATCACCGCGGGCTTCTTCGGTTATTGCAGCGAACACCTGATCGATAGCGGGAAGCAGCAATGCCTTGAAGCGTTCAATTCCGGTCAGGCGAATATCGAGCCAAGGTGCTCGCGCGATCCGTAAGGGCTGACCCGCCATGTCGACCATATATGGGTGCAAAGTAAAGCCGCATATGCCTGCTCGTACAGCCGCTGCACTGGACCAGGCATCCTGCCCCACCACAGTACTGGCACCAAGGGATACGATATAGATGGCTTCATTCCACATTTCATGTCAGCTCAAGCTCGGCGTCCTCGGCTTCACGCTCGCCAGGGCTAATATCCGATTTGACGGTAATCACCGTGCTCTTGAGCTTTTGCACCTTGAAATGGCACGGGAGGGCTGAATGCCACACCAGCGATACCCGGGGGAATTCCGGCTCAAGAATCACGCTGTGCAGCTTCTTGTTTTTGTGGATTTCCCGGCTTCCGTCGGTAAACCAGGTCTCAAACCCGAGAAACACCTTAGGCAGCAGAAAGCGCAGCGTGCCGATGGGGGAAAGGTTCAGCAGGACAACGGGCTCGCCGCCACGAAGAAATTCAGGGGGCTGCTGATCTACTGGCGCACACTGGAAGAAACGTTCGTCAAAATCATCAGGCAGCAGCGGCTGACGTGTTTTCATCCAGCGCTCATCATAGGTACCGGCAAACGACGCACGTGGTTGCCAGTGGCTGCATAGCGGCCCGAAGCCCGCAACAGCAGGACGGTCGTTCCACCCTCGGATAAGCTGGTTTGGGTTCTCAATATTCGGCAATTTCAAGCCACGGGCATGGCTACGTGCCACGGCAAAGCCTGCGCCGACTGGGTTCCGCCAGTCCCAGTCGCGCTCGGGGAACGCTGAATGCTTATCCACACCGCCGTAGGCACGCTCATAGACAAGCGGCATCGTGCAAAATGGCTGAGGGGTGGAGGCCCCCATCGCCCCCCACTCGCGGTCACCAATCACCCGTAGCAACTTTTTCACCGGCCCCGCCCGAAAACCAACATCCAGTTCACGAACCGGTTTTCCCTCGGGGGCATAGGCACATCCTAAAACAAGGATATCCGTCGTCGCCTTGGTCAGAACCAGATCGGCTTCGTATTGGATACTGCTGTTACCTGGCTCACCAAAATATGCAGGCGACCGCAAGACCGGTGGCTGCACCTTGGCAATCTCCGTCGTCCCGTCAGGCTTGATGTCGAAACTACACTTGACCGCAACGAGCCAGACTTCGGCGCCATCACGGTCTCTGACCCAGCCGCGTTCGGCTGCAAAGGGAGTGCGATTATCGATCTGCCACATGATTCGTATCAGTTGATATCAACTGCTGCGCCCTTGATCTTGTTGTACCCAGTCGAGCGGCTGAGGATGTAATTGCCTTTGATGATGATCTTGCCGGCACGAGTCAGCGTAATGCTCGAATCACCACAACGCAGCGTGATTTCCCTTTCGGCGGAAAGCAGTAATCGCTCGCCATCCAGATCAACAGTTACCGGCAACGCGGGTGTCGCCGCGCATTCATCAGCAATGCGGGTCTGCACCACGCCGACGATCAGCGGTCGATGGAAATCCCCGTTTTCAAAAAGTACGAGCACATCCGCACCCAGCATGTCACGGCACAGCCGCACAACCGACCTGGCAGGCACAATTTCCTTGCCGTATTCCCCACACAGACAGACAAGTGGCTGCTCGTCCAATTGAAAACCACAAAAAGAACCTATCTCCGGTGCCAAGCGGCGCTGACCGATGCTGGACATACCGGATGACGGCGGCGGGGAGTAGGAGTTATCCACCGAGGCCGACGATAGATCATCCCTTAGTGCCACGAACGGATCCTGTTCCATCGTTCCCATATCATTGTCCTCAGCGCTAATTCAAGCCAACCTTGCTACCCTTGATCACCACGTCGCTCGATGCCTTGACGTTCATCTTGCCCGAGCCATCGATGGTGATGTCCTTACCCTTGACGGTGATCGTGCCGTCCTTCTTCATCGTGATGCTGGCGCTGCCGGTGGTGATGGTGACCGAGTCGCCGGCGTTGATGACGAGGTTCTTGCCGATGCTCTGGTTATCGTCCTTGCCGACCGAGACGGTGCGGCCGTCGCCGATGGTGACGCTTTCCGCCTTGCTGACGCTTTCGGTGCGGCCGCCGCCGATGGTGATGCTTTCGTCCTTGCTGACGTTCTCGCTGCGGCCGCCGCCGATGGTGATGCTCTCGTCCTTGCTGACGTTCTCGGTGCGGCCACCGTTGATGGTGATGCTTTCGTCCTTGGCTACCGTTTCGGTACGCGCGCCGTTGATGGTGATGCTTTCGTCCTTGGCTACCGTTTCGGTACGGCCACCGTTGATGGTGATGGTTTCGTCCTTGGCGACCGTTTCGGTACGCGCGCCGTTGATGGTGATGGTTTCATCCTTGTCCACCGTTTCGGTGCGGTTCTGGTGGATGGTGATGGTTTCGTCCTTGGCGACCGTCTCGGTGCGCTGGCCATGGATGGTGATGGTTTCGTTGTTGTCGACCGTTTCGGTGCGGTCGTGCTTGACGTGGGTGGTCTCGTCGTTGTCGATGGTCTTGGTTCGGTCGTGGCCGACCCAGTGGGTTTCGTCGTGCTCGACCTCGATGTCCTGGTTCTTCTCGGCGTGGAGGAACACCTGTTCGGCGCCGGTCTTGTCCTCGAAGCGGAGCTCGTTGAAGTTGGCGGCTCCGCCGCCGGGGCTAGAGCGGCTCTTGATGCCGGTCTGCGTCTTGTTCGCGGGCAGGCCGTAGGGCGGCATCTGTTCCTGGTTGTAGACGCGGCCGGTGACGATGGGCTGGTCCGGGTCGCCTTCGAGGAAGTCGACGATCACTTCCTGGCCGATGCGCGGGTTGGCGACGCCGCCCCATTGCTTGCCGGCCCAGGGCTGAGAGACGCGTATCCAGCACGAGGCGTTTTCGTCTTTCTTGGCGTAGCGGTCCCAATGGAATTGCACCTTGATGCGGCCATATTCGTCGACGTAGATTTCCTCGCCCGCCGGGCCGACCACCACGGCGGTCTGCGGCCCTTGCACGGTGGGCTTGGGGGTGCTGCGCACGGCGCGGAACGGTGTCTTGGAATTGAGCGCGATGAAGCGGCACTGGTAGCTCGACCCCTCGCCTTCGGTGCTCTCGTAGCCGTTGTACTGGAACTGGGTACGCGCGCTGGTCACCAGGTATTCGCGGTTCTGTTCGCTGCGCCCGTGCCCGGTCAGCTTGAACAGGTAGCCGCAACAGAGACCGAGCGCGCCGGTATTGCCCTGAGCCAGCTCGTACTGGGACTGCAGCTCTTCGAGGCGGGACTTGACGTAGTGGTCGCCCTCGCCGGCCGTCACGTATTCGCCGGGGTAGTCGAAATACTCATGGCTGGCCTCGGCGTGGCTGCGGCTCTGCTTGGCGCTGACCTTCAGCTCCACGCTGGGTTTCTTGAAATCGTATTCGTCGAGCACCATCGCGCCGGGCTGGATCTCGCGCGTGACAGTCCATTCGTTGATGTGTTCCTTCTCGAGCTTGGTGTTGCGTTCGAGCGGGATGAAGGGCACGCTGCCGTAGCCAGGGAAGGACTGCACCGCGCTGTAGCTGTCGGCCAGCACCAGCGTGTGTTTGCCCTTGCTGTGCTTGAAATAATAGAAGATGCCCTCTTGTTCCATCAGGCGGCTGACGAAGTTGAAATCGGTCTCGCGGTACTGCACACAATATTCCCACACGCGGTAGTCGGCGCTGAGGCGCGTCTCGAAGGCGGCGATCGGGTACTTGTTGAAGATGGCCTTGATGATGTCGGGCACCTTCATGTTCTGGAAGATGCGGCAGTCCGAGGTGCGCGTGAGCAGCCACAGCCAGGGCCGTGCGGCGATTTCGTAGCGGTAGTAGCGGCCATCCATGCCCATCAGGCCAAAGCGTGTGACATAGCCGTCGAAATGGCGCACGGCGTCGTTCGGCAGCGCGAGATCGACCGTGACGTTGTGGCCGAGCAGCTTGTCCGGGTCGATGTCGGCCTTCTCCGACAGCGCGACGATGCCGTACTCGAACGGCCGCCCCAGCGCCTCCACGGCATTCATGCTGTGAAACAGCAGCGTTGTATCACCCAGCGGGGTGTGCAACTCCATCACGCGCGGCATGCTGGCTCCGGCAAGGGGAAACATGGGCAGGCCAGCATGTGAACGGGCCTGTCAGCGGATGCATCAAACCCCGTCCCGCAGGGCCAGTCGCCGCTGGCTGACAAGGGCTGTCGATGACTCTTCAACCTTAGTGGTCGAACGCCCCAGTTTCAAGTGAGACAAGGGCTTGCGAGACGCCGGCATGCGCATGCGCTCGCTGCCCGCCCCCCGGCTTCATGCCAACGTCAATACCGGGCGCGGCAACCGTCACGGCTTGCGTGCCGCGACCACCAGCCCATGCACGTCTTCACCGGCCTCGCTGCGCAGCACGGCCGGCGCCATCTGCAGCAGCTCGAACCCGGCTGCACGCAGCTGATCGGCCACATAGGGCCCGCTGTGGCTGTAGCGTCCGTGCGGGTTGATGCGGTAGCCGGCCGCCACGCCGGCATCGCAAGCCTCGACCGTGAACAGCAGCAGGCCGCCTGGCCGCAGTGCCTGGCAGGCCGCGCGCGCCACGCCACCGAGCTCGCCGAAATAGACCAGCGTATCGGCCGACACGATGATGTCGAACGCCGCATCGTGCGCCGTCAGGAAGGCCGTCAGCTCGCCTTTGTAGAGCTTGTCGTAGACCTGCCGGGCGGCGGCCCGCGTCAGCATGCCGGCGGACAGGTCCACCCCCAGCAGCCGCGCCGCATACGGTTTGAGCAAGGATCCACACAGGCCAGTGCCGCAGCCGGCATCGAGCACGATCAGGGTCTCGTCGGCCGCGGCCAGCCGGCCCAGCGTCTCGACCAACAGCGACGGTGCGCGGTAATTCAGACGCTCGAGCTTGGCGTCGAAGCTGTCGGCAAAGGCATCGAACGTTGCCGCGACATAGGCATCGGCCGCACGCGGCGGCACATCCAGGCCCGAACAGGCGGCCAGCATGTGCCTGGCGATCGGGTGATCGGGCTCGTCCGCCAGCCACTGGCGAAACACCTCGCCGGCCTTGTCGATCTCGCCGATGGTGTAATAGGCCACCCCCAGCAGCTTGCGGCTTTGCGCGTTCAGCGGCTTCAGCGTGATGGCCTTGCAGTAACAGGCCACGGCGTCGTGCGTGGCGCCGCGCGCGGCCAGCAGCATGCCGAGATTGTTGTAGGCATCGACATGCTCTGGGTTGAGCGCGATCGCCCGCCGATACGCCTGTTCCGCCTCGTCGCCACGCTGTAGCGCCCGCAGCAGCACGCCCAGGTTGTTGTGCGCATCGGCATGGCCGGGCTGCAGCGTGATCGCCTGGCCGTAGACATCGGCCGCACGCTCGAACTCGCCACGTTCGAGCAGCACATTGCCCAGGTTGTTGTAACGGTCGGGCTGGCCCGGGTCGAGCGCGATCGAGCGTTCGATCAGCTCGACGGCCTCGTCGCTACGGTCGCGCTGGTGCAGCAGCACGCCGAGGAAATGCAACGCGTCGGGCGACGCCGGATCGGCCTGCAGCACGCGGCGATACAGGCTCTCAGCCAATTCGGCGTTACCGCTGCGATGCAGGTTCACCGCCATGGCGAGCGCCTCGTCCAGGCTGACGTCGACCAGTTGCTCCGGGTCGATCGATGCAGTATCCGGGGCCGATTTGATATCACGATTCACTTGGCAACATCCCTGAAATGGTAAAGCGGTCCGGCCTTAAGCGGCGACGCTGCCCTCCACGCCGAATTCATACACAAAATCGCTGTCCGCCACCTTGACCGTCACACCGCTCACCGGCCGGCCCTCGGCCAGATGGCTCAGGAAGGCCTGGCTGATCTGCGGCAGCACGGAATTGGTGAGGATCGCGTCGATCATGCGCCCGCCACTGTCCACTTCGGTACAGCGGCTGGTGATCAGCTTCACCACCTCGTCGTCGTAGTTGAACGGGATCCTGTGGTTCTCCCACACGCGCTTCTTGATGCGGTTGAGCTGCAGCCGCGCGATCTTGCCCAGCACTTCGTCGCTGAGCGGGTAATACGGGATCACCACCAGGCGTCCCAGCAGCGCCGGCGGGAACACCTCGAGCAGGGGCTTGCGCAGGGCGTGGGCGAGCGAATCGAGGTCAGGCAGCAGCTCGGGGTCGTGGCACATGCTCTTGATCATGTCTGTGCCTGCGTTGGTGGTCAGCAGGATGATGGTGTTCTTGAAGCTGATGTAGCGCCCCTCGCCATCCTCCATCCAGCCCTTGTCGAAGACCTGGAAAAATATCTCGTGCACGTCGCGGTGGGCCTTCTCGATCTCGTCGAGCAGCACGATGCTGTAGGGCCGCCGGCGCACCGCCTCGGTCAGCACGCCGCCCTCGCCGTAGCCGACATAGCCGGGCGGCGCGCCCTTGAGCGTGGAGACGGTGTGCGCCTCCTGGAACTCGCTCATATTGATGGTGATGACATTCTGCTCGCCGCCGTACAGCGCCTCGCCCAGCGCGAGCGCGGTCTCGGTCTTGCCGATGCCTGAACTGCCGGCGAGCATGAACACGCCGATCGGCTTGTTCGGGTTGTCGAGCTTGGCGCGCGAGGTCTGGATGCGACGTGCGATCATCTCCAGGCCGTGGCGCTGACCGATCACGCGTTCGCTCAGGGTGTCGGCGAGCCTGAGCACGGCCTCGACCTCGTTCCTCACCATGCGGCCGACCGGGATGCCGGTCCAGTCCGCCACCACCGCCGATACGGCCTGTTCGTCCACGCTGGGCAGGATCAGCGGCGCCTCGCCCTGCAAGGTGGCAAGCCTGGCCTGCTGCTCGCGCAGCTCGGCCAGCAAGGCTTCGCGGTCGGGCTGCGGCTCGGCTGGCGCCGCCGTGCCCGGTGTGTCTGGCGTATCCGGTGCGGCGACAGCGACCGGCGGTGGCTCAGCCGTTGCAGCCGCAGCCGGCGACGGCTCGGGTATCTCGCCAACAGGCGGCGGCGGGGCAGCGGCCACCTGCCCATCCACCGGCTTGCCACCCGCACGCAGCTTGGCGCGCAGGCCGAGTATCCGTTCGACCAGGGCTTTTTCTTCCTGCCAGCGCTGATTGAGGCTGGCCTGCCTCGTCTGCTCGGCCGCCATCTGCTGCTCGGCCTCCGCGCGGCGGGCGGTCGCGTCGATGCCGATGGCTTCTTCGCGGCCGATGATTTCGAGCTCGACCTGCAGCGACTCGATGTGGCGCAAGCTGTCCTCGACCTCGGGCGGCGTCGCATGCTGGCTGATGGCAACGCGCGCGCAGGCCGTGTCGAGCAGGCTCACCGCCTTGTCGGGCAGCTGGCGCGCGGGAATATAGCGGTGCGACAGGCGCACGGCGGCTTCGAGCGCCTCGTCGAGCAATTGCACGCGATGGTGCTTTTCAAGCGTGGAGGCAACGCCGCGCACCATCAGCAGCGCCTTTTCCTCGCCGGGCTCCAGCACCTGGATGACCTGAAAGCGCCGGGTCAGCGCCGGGTCCTTCTCGAAGTACTTCTTGTACTCGGCCCAGGTCGTCGCGCCGATGGTGCGCAAGGTGCCACGCGCGAGCGCCGGCTTGAGCAGGTTGGCAGCATCGCCGGTGCCGGCGGCGCCCCCTGCGCCAATCAGGGTATGCGCCTCGTCGACGAACAGGATGATGGGCTTGGGCGAGGCCTGCACCTCGTCGATCACGCCGCGCAGGCGGTTCTCGAATTCCCCTTTCATGCTGGCGCCGGCCTGCAGCAGGCCGATGTCGAGTGTGAGCAGGGTGACATCCTTCAGCGCCGGCGGCACGTCGCCCTTGACGATGCGCTGGGCGAAGCCCTCAACTACGGCTGTCTTGCCGACGCCAGCCTCGCCGGTGAGGATGGGGTTGTTCTGGCGCCGCCGCATGAGGATGTCGACGATCTGGCGGATTTCCTCATCGCGCCCGGTCACCGGGTCGATCTGCCCCTTGCGTGCGCGCTCGGTCAAGTCGGTGGTGAAGCGCTTGAGCGCCTCCTGCTTGCCCATCGCCGCCGGTGCCAGCGCGTCGGCCGCCTCGCCCGGCGCCGCCGCCCCGCTCGATGCCTGCAGGGCCGTCTCGGGTGAGGTTTCGACGATGCGCGGCAGCTCGTCGGTCAGGGTATCCGGGCGGATCTTCTCGAACTCCTTAGAGATGGCGAACAGCGCGTTGCGCAGCGAGGTGGTCTTGAGCAGGCCGATCATCAGATGCCCGGTGCGCACCTGATACTCGCCGAACATCAGCGTGCCATAGACCCAGGCGCGTTCGACCGCGTTTTCGAGATTGGACGACAGGTCGGAGATGGAGTTGGCGCCGCGCGGCAGCCGGTCGAGCGCGCGGGTCAGGTCGGCGGCGAGCCTCGCCGCGTCGAGCTCGAAGTGGCGCACGATGCGGTGCAGATCTGAATCCTGCGTCTCCAGTATCTGCTTGAGCCAGTGTTCGAGCTCGACATACGGGTTGCCGCGCAGCTTGCAGAATACCGTCGCCCCCTCCACCGCCTTGTAGGCCAGGCTGTTGAGCTTGCCAAACAGCGTGACGCGGCTGATCTCACTCATGATGCTCCCCCTCGCTTGCATGGTTGTCGTAGACGAGCCGCTCGGCGTCGAGCGTCAGGTCGGCCGCGGCATGGCCGCTCCGGCGCTGGCCCAGCCAGGTGGTCCAGCCCAGCCGCTCGTGGCGCCCGAGGCGCGCCCTGGGCACGTCGGCGGCCAGCAGGGTGAGCCGCACATCCCATTCCAGCTCGAAACCGAGGTATTGCCGCACCCAGTCGACCAATGCGCGCAGCGCCCGCCCACCCGGCAGCAAGGCGCGGTATTGCGCCTCGTCAAGCGGGCCGAGCCAGATCCTGATCTTGTGCTGCCGGTCCCAGATACGACCGCCAGCGGTGATACCGAGGCCAAGCGTCAGGCCCTTGTCGTGCCGCCCGAGGCGGGCACGGTCGTCAGGCGACAGGCGCATCCAGTGGCCGCAGAACTCCTCCACGCGCACCGGCAGCTGAAAATAGTCGCTCAACACCGCCACCAGCCCGTCGCGATTGCGCACCTGGCGCGCCAGCCAGCCGGCGTGGAAGCGCTTGGCGTCGTCAGGCACGCTGTCGCGCTCGCGCACGGCATCGAGCCCGAGACCGAACAGGCTGCCGACATAGCCCGCGAACCGGTCTTCATCGGGCCGATCCAGCGCCACCGTGGGCTGGGCCTGCGCCCAGGCACGATAGAACAGCAGCAGCATGCGGTGGTGGAACAGGTCGAGGAAACGCGCGAAAGTCGGGTCGCCGGCATGCAGCAGGCGGTCGCGCACATACTCGGTGAAGTGCGTCGGCATCGGGCCGTTGGGGCCGAGCAGGCCGAAAAACCGTACGGCAAGCCGTGGCGCATGCTTGTCGTCACCGCGCGTCAACGCGGACAGCGTGGCCGGCGCGAAGTCGAGCGCCGGCTCCTGCGCCAGGCGGACGGCCTCGTCCTGCGGCCGCAGCGCCTGGCCGAGCCGCGGCTTGTCGGCATGGGCGCACTCGATGCGGCGCATGACCTTGAAGAAGTCAAAGGCGTAGGGCCTGCGCTCGATCGCGTCGAACAGCTTCAGAGTATCGGCCGGCTGCCGCATCTTGGCTCCCAACGGCCGATCTCGCCGCGCTCGGCGGAGCGCAGCACGGTTTCGGTAAAGGTGTTGAGCGAGGCATGGCGCGCGAGGAGCTGCTCGAGCACGCAGCCGAACAGGTAGGCGCTGCCGCCCTGAAAGGCCAGCTCGCTGACCTGCAGGCCGATCTCCAGCCCGCGGCCGAAGGCGATCGGCCCGGGCATCGGCAGGCGCCGCGTCACCGGCCGCACCGACATGCCAAGCAGCCCCTCCACCTGCTTGGCCGTGCCGGCCTCGGGCTGCGACACGTACAGCGACAGCATTTCGCGCAGGGCAGCGGCGCCCTCCTCGGGGCCGGCATCCATCAGCGACAGGTAGTTCAGCGACAGCTGGCTCAGAAAGCGCCAGGACACCGCCCCCAGGGCCAGCGGCGAGGCCGGCCGGCTGGGGCCTTTAAGCGTGCGGATCGCGTCGACCGGTGCGGCGATGTCGAGCGAAAAATCGCTGCGATCGGTGCCCTGCGGCATGATCAGCGGCAGGTCGCGATTGGTGCACAGCGTCGATACCGCGAGCTGGCGCAGGTCGCCACGGTATGGCGCCTCGGCCGGGTCGACCAGCGACAGGTAGACCTCGCTGCCGACATAGCTGGTGCGAAAGCCGGTGCGCCGCTGCTTCTCCGACGGCACGCGCGGCTCGCGCAGCAAGGTGTAGTAAGCCCGGTGGGCCGTCCCTTCGGTGTGATAGGCGGCGTAGAACGGCAGGAAAGGCTGGTCGCCATCGCTATCGACGCCGAAGCCCGTCACGCCGGTCACCGCGAACACTTCGAAATCCATCGGCCGCGTGCGGTCCGGCACCACGTGATGCTCGTTGACGGCATCGTCGAGATGGATGCGGTCCGCACGCTTCGGAAACAGGTTGATGGCCGGTACGCAGTGCAAGGCGAAATCGGCCTGGTCCACCACCGCTTCGAGCCCCGGCTCGTGTCGCGAGAACGGTATGACCAGCTCGAACTCGCTGCCGCCGCGCCGCCGCAGCACCGGGTTGATACCGGTGACGTCGAAGAACAGGTAGCGGCGCGGAAACGCGAAATACTCCTGCAACAGCCGGTAGCCCTGAAAGCTGCGCAGGTTGGCCGGCAGCAGCGCTTCATCGTCGCCATAGCCGACGCGTTCGATGCAGCGCGCCGGCAACAGCTCGTGCCAGGCCCAGGGGCGCGTGCCCGGCGCCAGCACGACGGCCTGCGCCGAGCCGAAGATCAGCTCGTACAGCTTGCCCGCCACCTCGTCGCTGCCGCTCAGGCAGATCCGCAGCCGGTCCAGCGCCAGCTGGTCGAGCGTCACGCCGGCCGTACTCTGCAGCTTGATGCGGATGCCCGCCTTCATCGGCTTGCGCAGGCCGAAGCGCGCCACCGGCATGTCCGGCGCGTACTGGAAATACTCGGCCTGGATGATCCTGAGCGGCCACAGCCGCAGCTCGTCGGCGGTGCGGAACTCGCAGCCTGTGGCCTCGCTCTTGGCCGGCTGGGCGCGCAAGGCCGTGTCGCGCGGGATCGGAAACCCCGTCGCCAGTCCGGGCTCGGCCAGTTGCGGCTCGAAGCACGCGATGAGCATGGCCGGTGTCGGCGTCAGGAAGTTGGGGTAGATCATCTCCAGCAGACGCTGGGTGAAACGCGGGAACTCGGCGTCCAGCCTCAGCTGCACGCGCGCGGCGAGGAAGGCGAAACCTTCGAGCAGGCGCTCGACGTAGGGGTCGGCCACCTCGATGCCGCTCATGCCCAGACGCCCCGCGATCTTCGGGAAGGCCTCGGCAAACTCGGCCCCCATCTCGTGCAGGTGCTGCAGCTCCTGGTTGTAGTAGCGCAGTAGCCGCGGGTCCATCAGGCCGGCCCGCCGCGGTCGAATGGATCAGGGATTGCCGACATCGGTAATTTTCACCTCCCCGGTTTCCAGGTCGAGATCAGTGTGCAGCAACAGCTCCAGCGGCACCGGCTGCGCCCACAGCAGGCCACGTATCTGCACGCTGAGCTGGTTGTGGTGGTCCATCTGCTGGTCGGACAGCACGGCCTCGATCGATAGCGAGGATGGCAGGATGCGCGGCTCGAAATCGAGGATCGCCTCGCGGATGCTGCGTTCGAGATCAACCACGTCGAGGCTCGATGCGGTGCTGCCGGCGAGCGCGGGTAGGCCGAAATTGACCACCGAGCGCAACGCCTCGGAATAACCGGGCCAGTCGTCCGGCCCGGCATTCTGCGTCGCATTGAACAGCCAGGTCAGGTCGCGCAGTACGGCTTGCCGGAGCCTGGCTTTGTTGAGCACGAAGGGGCCTTCCTGCCGCCGCGCAGGCTCGTCGTCGGTCAGCCGGTCGAGCAAGGCGGGTTGCAGCCGGTCCTGTGGCAGGCGATCCACCATCGGCGGCCTACTCCGGCGCCTTGCCGGTGAAGTCGATGCGGCGCACGTCCATCAGCGGCTTCTCGTCCGCGTCGGTCGTCAGGATGCGCTGCCCGAGCCCGACCCAGCAGCCATCGCCGGCATCACGCCATTCGGTGCGCCGCGCCAGCCTGATCGCGCCCTCGGGGCAGGTTTCGGAGCCCGGGTAGCGGGTGGGGATCAGCGCGACGGCTTCGCCGCCGTTCTCGAACATCAGGTGGGCCGGCATCCACACCTGATCGCGCAGATCGCTTGGCGCCTCGATGTCGACACGCGCCAGCCGTGCGAACGGCACCCAGTAATAGCGGCCGTTGATGACGGCCTCAAGCACCGGCCCGAGCCGGCTGTCGGCATCGGCGATCCACTGGAAAGGCTGGCCGTCGAGCGTGCCCGGGCTGGCGGCAGCCTGGTCGAAGGCCTGCTGCCTGAGCGAGCGCGACTGGGCATCGAGCCCACGCCCGGTGCTGAGCAGCGATTCGATCAGCAGCGCGAGCCACGGCTCGGGCTCGCCAAACACCATCGGTGTCTTGCGCCCCTCGAACACCTGGGCGCGCAGCATCTCGCAGGCGATGGCCTCGCGGTAGGTCTGCGCCATGGCCAGGGCTAGGGCATCGAGCTGGCAGGCGACATCGAGCTGGTTCAGCGCACGCTCCCAGCGGCCGAGCACGCACAGTAGCTGAAACAGGAAGATACGCAGTTTCGCATCGGCCGGCTTGGCCTTGACGGCCTCTTGCAGCGCGATCAGCGCCGCATCGGGATCGCCATCGGCGAGGGCCCGCTCGGCAACCGGGGCTAGGCTCATTTTTGCTCCCTTGGCTCGCCCCGTGACGTGAAGAACGGGGACTCAGCCCTCTGGAATTTCCGTGACAAAGGCCATGGCACCGCGTGGCAGGCCATCCGCCCCCTGGGGCTGGTATTCGATCGTGATGGTGGTGAAGGCGAAGCGTAGCTCTTCGTTGACTTCCTCCGGCGCGCCAGTCTCGCCAGAGGCCAGGTTCATATAGGTCAGCCGGGCCTTCTCCAGCGTGATCTTCAGGTACTCGATCGGCGCCACGCCCCCGGCCTTGCGCACCGACAGCACCACCTTCTTGAGCGGCTCGTTGTTGCGCAGGCTCGCCATCAGGGCCGTACTGGCACTGTCGATGCCCTTGAGCACGCCAAGCTCGTGCACCGTGGTGATGGCCTTCTGCCCGCTGACATGGACGTTGTCGCCCTCCATGCCCCACGACCATGATTTGACGTCGATCTCGCCGGCGTGGTCACGGTCCTGCGATTCCCCCTTGATCGGCCCCTGCTTGGCGCCCTCGATCTTGAGGAACATGTCGCCCTGCGCCATTCTCCGCTCCTCGCATCATGCGGGGGACGCCCCGGCCCCCCGCCGCCCGATTGCTCAGGCCTTGACGTTCTCGGCGATGTTCCAGGCCGTTTCGACCGCGGCATCACCCGATCCGTCGGGCTTCTGCGGGGTGTACTCAACCTTGAATTCGGCGAAATTGAGCACGACGTTTTCGGTCAGCCTGTCCTCGCCACCGCTGCCGCCCGTCTGCACCGAGGCGATGATGATTTCCTTCAGCGTGATCTTGACGTATTCGAGCGGATTCTCGCCGGCCTTGCGCACCGTCAGCGTTGCCTCCTTGTAGTGCTTGCCGTTGCAGCAGGAGCCGATCAGCGTCGGCGATGCCTTGTCCACCCACTTGGTGAGCGAGAGATCCTGCACGTTCACCTTGCCTGCGCCACCACCGCCACCGGTATGGGTCGTGCCCGACTGCGACATTCCCCAGCTCCAGGCCAGCACGTCGATCTCATCCTTGTGCTTGGAGTCAACCGATTCGCCCTTCACGTCGTCGATTTTCAGAAACATGTCCACAGCCATGATGCTCTCCTTCAAACAAGATTCAGTGGAAACACTGCCTGACGTTGCGAACGAACGCTGGGGGCGAAACGTGGCACGCCGTGCTAGAGCACGCCCGGATGGGGCATGCTCACGCCGTCTTCGCGGAGGGCAGCTTGGAGACGAGACGCAACGACACGGTCAGCCCTTCGAGCTGATAGTGCGGCCGCAAGTAGAACCTCGATGTGTAGTAACCGGGATTGCCTTCGACCTCTTCCACCACCACCTCTGCCGCCGCGAGCGGCTTGCGGGCCTTGGTGCTTTCCGAGGAATGGGCCGGGTCGCCATCGACATAATTGGTGATCCACTTCTGCAGCCAGATCTGCATGTCGGCACGCTCCTTGAACGAGCCAACCTTGTCACGCACGATGCACTTCAGGTAGTGCGCAAAGCGGCAGCATGCAAACAGATACGGTAGGCGCGCAGCCAGATTGGCGTTCGCGGTGGCATCGGGGTCGTCGTATTCGAACGGCTTCTGCAGCGATTGTCCGCCGATGAAGGCGGCAAAATCCGAGTTCTTGCGATGCACCAGCGGCATGAAGCCATTCTTGCCGAGCTCGGCTTCGCGCCGGTCGCTGATGGCGATCTCGGTCGGGCATTTCATGTCGACACCGCCGTCGTCAGTCGGGAAGGTGTGCGTCGGCAGGCCCTCGACCGCCCCGCCGGACTCAATGCCGCGAATGCGCGAGCACCAGCCATAGAGCTTGAACGAGCGGTTGATGTTGACAGCCATGGCATAGGCCGAGTTGGCCCAGCTGTAGCGACTGTGATCGGCCGCGCCGGTATCTTCCTCGAAATCGAACTCCTCGACCGGGCTCGTCTTGGCGCCATAAGGCAGGCGTGCCAGGAAGCGCGGCATGGCGAGACACAGGTAGCGGGCGTCGTCCGACTCGCGCAACGAGCGCCACGAGGCATACTCAGGCGTCTGGAAGATCTTGGTCAGGTCGCGCGGATTGGCGAGCTCCTGCCACGACGCCATCTGCATGACCGTGGGCGAGGTGCCGGCGATGAACGGGGCGTGGGCCGCGGCGGATACCTTGGATATCTCGCCCAGCAACTCGACATCGGGCGGCGTGTGGTCGAAATAGTAATCGCCGACCAGGCAGCCAAACGGCTCGCCACCGAACTGGCCGTATTCTTCCTCGTAGATTTTCTTGAACAGCGGGCTCTGGTCCCAGGCCGTACCCTTGTAGCGCTTGAGCGTCTTGCCGAGCTCCAGCTTGCTGATGTTCATCACGCGGATCTTCAGCATCTCGTCGGTTTCCGTGTTGTTGACGAGATAATGGAGCCCGCGCCAGGCGCTTTCGACCTTCTGGAAATCCTCGTGGTGGAGAATCAGGTTGACCTGCTCGGAGAGCTTCTTGTCGAGCTCGGCGATGATCGCCTCGATCGACTTGATCACATCGCCGCTGATCAGCTTGGTCTGCGACAAGGCCTGCTCGGCCAGCGTCCTGACGGCGCTTTCGACGGCTTCCTTGGCTTCGTCGGTCTTGGGCTTGAACTCCCGCTGCAACAGCGCCGCGAATTCACCGCCCTCGGCAAGCTGCGCTTCCGCCTGGAGTTTTTCCTGTTCTGCTTCTGCCATGCCGGGTCTCCTCGTACCAGCTAGTCTTCGTCAACGACAACAGGGTATGGCCGATGCTCAGGATGCCGGTTCGGGATTCTCGCCGTCCGCCGGCTTCTTGCTTTCCGCCAGCGTCTTGAGCAAGGCTGGATCGTTCAGAATCTTGGCGACCAGCTCCTCGGCCCCGGTCTTGCCGTCCATATAGGTGATCAGGTTGGAAAGCTGCTGCCGAGCCTCGAGCAGCTTGCTCAGCGCATCGACCTTGCGCGCCACGGCGGCGGGTGAAAAATCGTCCATGCTGTCGAAGGTGATCTCGACATTGAGGTTGCCCTCGCCGGTGAGCGTGTTGGGCACGGCAAACGCGGCACGCGGCCGGATGGCCTTCATGCGGCTGTCGAAATTGTCGACATCGATTTCGAGAAACTTGCGGTCGGCCACGGCGGGCAAGGCTTCGGCCGGCTTGCCGGACAGATCGGACAGCACCCCCATCACGAACGGCAGCTGAACCTTCTTTTCCGCACCGTAGAGCTCAACGTCGTATTCGATCTGCACCCGGGGCGCCCGGTTGCGGGCGATGAATTTCTGACTGCTTTCTGCCATGGTGTCCTCGTCGACGGAATGGGTCCGAAAAACGCAAGCGCACTGCCAGTTCAATCTGCCTGTCGTGCCTTCGTTTTAGACCCTGCACCATGACAAATCAAGCAGCTATGCGGCGCCAGATATAGACGCAGCCCCGGCAAAATATATCTTTGTCATTTTTTTGGCAGCCCTGCCAACTCGTTGATCCGGTTGAGGCTGTCGGGTGCCAGATCCTGGATGATGTCGATGAAACTCTTCGACATCAGGCCTTGCGCACGGCGAATGAAAAGTGGTGCCGGGTTCGATGGTTCGGTCCGTTCCATGAACTCGCAGACGCGGTCGAGCAGGCGGATGGCATCCTCGCGGCTGCGCAGCTCCCCGCTGCCGGCGGGCGCCGATGGCGGCACGGCCTGGCCCGTCTGGTCTGCGGCGTCGGGCTCGGCCGCTGCGCTGGCCGCGCCGGCTGCGGCCGGCAAGGCCTTGACGACCGCTTTCAGGGTACCGACCAGCGGGCTCAGGTCGGGCGCCTGGCCGGCGCCGACCTTGTCGTTCAGCAATGTCTGCAGCCGGACGACACAATCGGCCGCGGCCCGCAGCGGATCGGCGAGCTCCGGCCGTGGCAACAATACCTCCTGCAACATGCCCTCGACCTGGGCGGCCGGCATCGCGTCACCGACGGCAGGCAACCTGCCCTGCACGACGAGGATGTCGCGCACGGTCAGCGGCCCGGACTTGGGCGACCTCACCACCACCAGCTCGCGCAGGTCGCGCAGCATGCCGAACGCGTCGGTCAGCGGTGCCAGGGTATTGAGCCGCATGGTCGGATCGTGATCGTCGTCGGCATCGAGCGCCGGGTGCAGGTGCGCCCAGTGCCGGTCGAGCAGGCCGGTCAGCAGGGTCAGGCCATCGCGCAAGCCGGGGGCCCCCTCGGTGCACAGCAGCGCACGCGCCAGCAGCACAGCGACACGCAGGTCGAGCGTGCGCTTGAACAGCTGGGCCGCGAGCCGCGCCACCACGCTCCAGTTCGGCGGCTCGCCGGCCACGACATTGTCGCCGAGCACCTGTTCCGGCTTGCCCTGGGCTTCGCGCTCGAGCTCCAGGTATTCGCTGTCGTATTCGAGATCGGGGCCACAGGGCGCGTCGCCCGCCAACGGGGCCAGCAGAGGTTCGATATCCATGGGTATCCTGTCAGCTCAGGCTGTGTCGATCCGGTTCACGCGGCTCAAGCCGCATCAGTGTTCACACCACACCAGCACTGCGGTGTAGTTGTCCTGCCCGGCCCGGCCACGCGACCGCACCAGGCTTTCGAGCGATTGCAGGCTGTCGCGGCCAACATTTGACGTGAGGATGGCGATGATTTCTTCCTCGTCGAGGTATTCCCACAAGCCATCCGAGCACAGCAAGAAGGTGTCGCCCGGCAGGATAGGCTCCGCCGTAGTGGCGGTGTCCGGCTCGATATGCTGACTGGCGCCGATCGCCACCAGCAGGCGCGAGCGCTCCGGCGCGGTGCGCAATTCGCTTGCCGGCAGGTAGCCTGCGTCGACCATACGTTGTATCACGCTGTGGTCGCGCGTGCGCGTGACCAGCTGCCGCTGGTGAAAGTAGTACAGGCGCGAGTCGCCGAGATGTCCCCAGCATGCCCGGCGCTGCTCGGTGTCGACGGCCAGCAGCACAGCCGTCGCCTGCATGTGGTTGAGCCGTTCTTCGCTCTGCTGCTCGGCAAGCACGATATCGTTGGCCTGCTCCAGCGCCTGCCTGACGGCATCCTCGGCCACCGCGCTGGCCGGGTGCTGCCGGAACCATTCCAGCGCATGCTGCACCACGAGCCGGGAGGCGGTGTCGCCGCCGCCATGCCCACCCACACCATCGGATACCACGCAGTAACAGGCGCGATCGGTCGACCACACGCCGTAGGAATCCTCGTTGACCTTGCGGCCACCTCGGCTCGAGAGGGTCAATACCTGCAGATCCATCACCCGTTCTCCCTCACAAGCTGCGCCAGCTTTCGCCACCGGGGCCTGGGCCCGCCAGCGTGGCGAGATCAGTTGTCATCTTTGCCCAAACGGGCGATCTGCGCCTCGTAGGCCCGCAGGAATGCCTTGCCGAACAAGGCCTGGAAGTCGTCCTGGGCTTCTTTCGAGATGTCGCTGTAGCGCTCGGTGAACAGATCCCACAGCTTCGCGCGGCGATTCATCGGCAGCACCGTGTCGATCACCGATTTCTGCGTTAGGCGCTCCTCCAGCTGGGCCGGGTCGAACCGCTGCAACACGCCTTCCAGCGCCGCCCGCATGCCGGCCATGAAGCCCACCTGGTGCGAACGCAAATCGTTGTAGGCATCCTGCATCGCGGCCAGCGGCGGCATGAAGCCCGGCACTGGCGCGCCCAGCAGATGGGCGAGCGCGGCTTCGACATTGGGCGAGAACTTCAGCGGGTTGTTTTCGCGCGGCGCGATCATGGTCTGGTCGGCGCGGATCTCGCGTTTCAGCGTCGCCCTTGCCAATAGCAGGTCCAGCGTGCCCTGCATGGCTTCACGCAGCAGTTGCCCGAGCAGCAGCATGGTCTCGGGGCTGACCCCGCCACGTATCGCCAGCCCCGGCACCCCCAGGCCCGCCAGCAGGGCTTGTAGCAAGGCGTCCGCCTGCTCTGCCGGCACCGTGGGCGGGGGCGCCACCGGCGGCGTATAGGGCACTGGCTCAGGCACGGCTGCCGGCGGTCTGGCCTCGACAGGCGCCGGCCGCACGGCAGGTGGCGGCTCGGCCGGCTCGCGCCTGGCCGACGAAATCAGTACGGACTGAATCTCGCCACGCTCCTCTTCCGGCTTCTCCCACGACAGGATCATGTCTTCGCCAGCCACGGCATCATTGGCCGTAGGCATGCGAAAGGTCGAGCGAATCTCGGGGGTCGCGTCGCCCTGCGTGGTCGGCGGCATCTGCTGTGCCTGGGCCATGCCGAAGGCGACCAGCGGATCAAGGCTGGCGGCGTCGCCCGGCGTCGGGGCCGGGTTGAGCAAGGCATCGCTCGCGAACGGATCGACCGAGGGCGATGGGCCCAGCCCGAACAGCTCATCCACGCTGCGTTCGCGCGTGCCCGGCCCAAGTTCGAGCGGCGTGGTGGACACCGGAGGGGACGTAGGCGTCAGGTCGGCAAACGGGTCGTAGTCCGCCGGAATCGCGGCAAAACCAGCGCCAGGGGCCGCCTTGGGAGCAGGCGCCGCCTTGGCGGCCGGTGGCACGCCTGGGGCGGGCTGCAGCAGATCGGCGAACGGATTGGTCGCCGCCGCCGAGCCGAACATCTGCAATGGGTCTTCCTTGGGCCGGGATGTGGCGGCAACGCCGATCACATATTCGCCGATGCTGATCTGGTCGCCATCGGCCAGCACCCACTCGTTGCCGGCACCGAGCGGCCGGCCGTTGACGATGACCGGCAGCGCCGTTCCCTGGTCGATCAGGTGATAGCCTCCGTCCCGATACAGCACGCGCGCGTGGGTGCGGGAAATGCGTCGCTCCGGGTCGACCAGCACCACGGAGCACCCCTCGCCTCGGCCTATCGTGCCGCCGGATTCGTCGATCTGCACGGGCGCGGCATCGGCTGGCGGCTCGCCATAGTGGCTGAGGATACGGAGTTCGATCACCAGGGGCCCCCAACGAAACTGATTCAGTTTCATCCAGTATAGCCAGCGACAGCCGCCACACTAGGTCGCAGGCCGCCTGACCTGACCAAAGCCGGCAATTGCCGGCTCAGTTCGCCCCTAAACATGCGATTGCCAACCTGGAAAGCCAGGAGGCAGCCTCGAACAGCTCGATCAACTTGCAGGATGGAGGGCCGGCAACAGCCCGCGGCCCGCCGAGCCCCTGCGCCAGCTCGTGCTAAAGCCTTGCGCCGGCTGCGTGCAAAGCCGGCTGGAGATTATCGGCTTCGATGAGCAGGCGGTCCGGTGGGAACAGCCCCATTTGCCAACAGCTATGCGGCCGATATGCCCGGCCTGCAGAGCCGCAGAGTCAGGCCGTCGCGCGCACGCATGGCAAACTACGACCCCAGCGCCGTGTGATGGAGAAGCCGAGAGCCTCACCGCACGGCAGCGACGTGATTCACAAGGTATCGGCGTGTTGCCGCAGCCTACCCCCTGAGCGCGTCAATGGCCATTGTAGGTCGACATCTCGCCGGTTTGGGCCTTGCCATCTGCCTCTCCCTTGCTGCGCGGCTCGAGCTTGGGCACGGGCAAAGCGGCCTCGCCGCATTTGACCCGCACCATCACGCCCGGCGCCGACATGGCCAGGTCAAAAGTGCTCATCTCCGGCTTGTTCTGCACCAACTGGCGATAGTCGCGCAGGGCGTCCATGCAGGCATCGCGATCCGACTGCGCATCCGGCGTGCGTGACGGTGACACCGCATTGTCCGTCGGCACATTGGCCGGCAGGCGCTCGATCTTGGGCTTGGGCTCGACATGGGTGAATTTGATCTGGTTCTCGATCAACTCGGGCTTGCTCTGTTCTTCTCCCTTGGGGCAAGGCGAGTTGGCATAGGTCACGTCTCGGGTGACCGGGTTGATGCATTTGTAGATATCGGCGGCCTGTGCGCTGGCGCCGCATAGGGCCAGACTAACCCACAACCAGACTTTCATCGGTATACCTTGTCGATCAATATGCCGCCCATTCTAATGCCACAACCGCCCTGAGTGCAGCCCCGCAGCGGCGCTCACCGCCCGGCGAGGATGCGCTTGTTCAGGTCCATCGCTTTCACGCGCGCCACCGGGTCGCCCTGGCGGGCGGCCTGGACATACCAGTGGACGGCGCGGCGCAGGTCCCGCTCGACGCCGTCGCCGTGCTCATACATCGAGGCGATGATGTATTGCGACGCCAGCTCGCCGTTGTCCGCCGCTCGCTCATACCATAGCGCCGCCTGCGCGCTGTCCTGCTCGATGCCGCGGCCCAGGTAGTATTGCGTGGCCAGGCTCTCCTGCGCCGCGGCATGCCCCTGTGACGCCGCACGCCGGAACCACTCGCAGGCCACGGCCTGCGAGCGCGGCACCATGTAACCGCTCTCGTACAGCAGCGCCAGGTTGTACTGCGCCTGCGGCAGCCCCAGCTCGGCGGCACTGGCGAGCCAGCTCAGGGCAATCCTCGGATTCACCTCCGTCGCCTCGCCACGCATCATCATCATGGCCAGGTTGAACTGCGCCAGCCGGTCGCCGCGCTCGGCACCGCCCTGGAACAGGCGCTGCGCGGTTGCATAATCCTGCCGCTGGTAAGCCCCCCAGCCATCATCACCCGCCGCCGACGCCCATGAAAACAGCACCGACAACGCGGTGGCCGCCATCCATCGTGCCCATGGTCCCATATCCACCTCCGTGGCTGAGGTGCTGCCCGTGCCTGTGGCGGCTCCGCGCGACAGGCGGCAGCGCAAACGTCGGCCGCCAGTCGGCCGCTACGCCTCGACGTCAATGGAACTCCCTGCCATACATTCACGATAGCGTATTGCATGCCGCTCTGCCGCCGGCTCTCGTGGCCGCTCGATAGCATTGTGCTGGGAGGGACATATCGACGCAAAAGCAGGTCTATAGTGAGTAAAAAGGGGGAAGATATGTCATCAGCCTGCATCTATCTGCTGCGTCACGGGGAAACAGACTGGAACCGCCAGGGGCTGGCAATGGGAAAGACCGACATCCCGCTCAACCACCAAGGGCGACGGCAAGCCGAACAGGCGGCACGGCTGCTCGGCGACGCCGGCATCGCGCGCATCTACAGCAGCCCACTGGCCAGGACACGCGAAACGGCCGAGATCATGGCCGACATACTCGACTGCCCGATTGCCTTCGTCGATGCGTTGAAACAATGCGGCTGGGGTGAGCGCGAAGGGCAGCGGCGCGATCAGGCGCACTGGAAGCAGGATTGGCACGCCGGCCGGCCATCCATCGGCATGGAGCCCTATGTCAGGTTCGCCGAACGGGTATTGGGGGCATGGCAATGGATCGCCCGGCAACCGTCACCTTGCTTGGTCGTCGGCCACGGCGCGGTACTGGGCGTCATCGAAGCCCATCTGGGCATGGCCGCGTGCGACCCCCTGCACGGCGTGCCAAGCAGGCTCATACCACCCCCTGCCGGCGGTCGCCCGTGGCAGCGCCAGACGCTGCACGGGCCCTTGCACGAGGACGATCAGGCAGCCGAACGATCGACGATGACGTAATACTTGCGCACCGGCTCGACGACCTCGAACATACCGCGGAAACCAGCCGGGATCACGGCCGCCTCGCCCGGCCCGAACTCGGCGACCAGCCCTGCCTCGTCGTGCAGCCTGACCCGCCCTTCGATGACACAGAAGAACTCATCCTTGTCATCGGCGAACGCAATACGCCAGCTACCGCGCTCGCATGCCCAGATACCGCAATCGAGCACGCCGTTCTGGTAGTGCGTCCACGTCGTGCGCAAGGGGTTGCCCGATACCAGCCGCTCGGCCCTGGGCCGGTCGAAGCTCGGCTCGGGCGGTATCGCGGACAGCGAAATGACGGATTTCACCGCCTTCGCCATCACAAGGCGAGGCCGCGCGCGAGATCGGCCTTCAGGTCTTCGAGCGACTCCAGCCCCACGGCAACACGCAGCATGCCGTCAGTAATGCCGGCGGCGGCCCGAGCCTCTGGTGAAATGCGGCCATGGGTGGTGGAAGCTGGATGAGTAATCGTACTCTTCACATCCCCCAGGTTAGCAGTGATCGAAATCAGTCGGGTCGCGTCGACCACGCGCCAAGCAGCCTCCTTGCCGCCCTTCACCTCGAAGGTGAGAATGCCGCCGCCGGCACGCTGCTGCCGCATCGCCAGCTCGTGTTGCGGGTGCGACTCAAGGCCGGGGTAGAACACACGCGACACCTGCGGCTGAGCCTCCAGCCAGCGTGCCAGCTCCAGCGCATTGCGGCTGTGAGCATCCATGCGCAGCTGCAGCGTCTCCAGCCCCTTGAGGATGACCCAAGCATTGAATGCCGACAGTGTCGGCCCGGCCGTGCGCAAGAAAGCGAATACCGGCTCCAGCAGCTGGCGCTGACCGAGCACGGCGCCACCGAGCACCCGCCCTTGTCCGTCCAGATACTTGGTCGCGGAATGGATGACGATGTCCGCCCCCAATTGCAGCGGCTTTTGCAGCGCCGGCGTACAGAAACAGTTGTCGACAGCCAGCAGCGCGCCGTGGCGATGGGCCACAGCGGCGATCGCGGCGATATCCGCGGTCTCGGTCAGCGGGTTTGACGGCGTTTCGAGGAAGAACAGCTTGGTGTTGGGGCGAACCGCGGCCTCCCAGGCGGCGGGATCGGACAACTCGACATAGCTTGTTTCGATGCCGAAGCGACTGAAAATCGTGCTGAACAGCTGCACGGTGGAACCGAACAGGCTCTTCGACGAGACGATATGATCACCAGCCGACAACAACCCCATCACGCAACTCGTGATCGCCGCCATGCCGGAGGCCGTCGCTACACAGAATTCCGCCCCTTCGAGCGCTGCCAGGCGTTCCTGGAAAGCCGTCACGGTCGGGTTGGTGAAACGTGCATAGATGTTGCCGGGCTCCTGGTTACTGAAGCGGGCTGCGGCCTGGGCTGCACTCTCGAACACGAAGCTCGACGTCAGGTACATGGCCTCGCTATGCTCGCCAAACTGCGAGCGGTCGATACCGGCGCGTATTGCCAGCGTTTCGGTTTGCCAGTCAGGGTCGAATGCGGTCATGGTGTCTACTCTCGGCGAAATTCATGCAATAAAAAAACCCGCTTGCAGCAGCTAGCGGGTTTTCGTATCGGGTACGGCGAACCACGATTTAGCTGGATTTATTGAGCGCCCGCAAGCAGTGTCAAATCGGCGCTATGGGCTGATCATCCGCGAATCGAGCGCACGCTGTCAAGCCGCGTCCGAGCCGGCAATCAGGAGATCAGGTTCTGCTCGGCCACGCCGACGTTGAAGTCGAGGTCACGGTCCTTGTCGGTCTTGGCACTATCGCTGCGCTCCGACTCGATCTTGTCGAGGTAGGCGTCGTCGATGTCACCCGTAATGTAACGCCCGCTGAAACAGGAGGTCTCGAAGGTCTTGATATCGAAATTGCAGCGGTGCACCGACATCTCGAGCGCATCGAGATCCTGGTAGATCACCGCATCGGCGCCGATCTCGCGTGCGATCGCGACATCGTCGCGGCCCGTCGCCAACAGCTCCTTACGTGTCGGCATGTCGATGCCGTAGACGTTGGGGAAACGCACCGGGGGCGCGGCCGAGGCGAAATACACCTTGGTCGCCCCTGCTTCGCGCGCCATCTGCACGATTTCCTTCGACGTCGTACCGCGTACGATCGAGTCATCGACGAGCAGCACATTCTTGCCCTTGAATTCGACCGCGATCGGGTTCAGCTTCTGGCGCACCGACTTCTTGCGCACGGCCTGGCCCGGCATGATGAAGGTACGGCCGATATAGCGGTTCTTCATGAAGCCTTCGCGATAGGGCAGGCCCAGGTGATTTGCCAGCTGCAGCGCTGCGGCACGGCTCGTATCGGGAATCGGGATCACCACGTCGATATCCATCCCGGGCAGGACGCGGCGCACTTTGTCGGCCAGGAACTCGCCCATGTAGAGACGCGAGGCGTGGACCGAGATGCCATCGATCACCGAATCGGGACGCGCGAAGTACACGAACTCGAAGATACAGGGTGTGTGGGTTGTCTGCGCGGCACACTGGCGGGTGAAGACCTCGCCTTCCTGAGTCACGTAGACCGCCTCACCCGGCGCCACATCGCGCACGAGCTGGAAGCCGAGCGATTCGAGCGTGACCGATTCCGACGCCAGCATATATTCGCTGCCCGCCGCGGTTTCAGCCTTGCCCAGCACCAGCGGGCGAATGCCGTTGGGGTCGCGGAAGGCGACCAGGCCATGCCCGGCAACCATGGCCACAACAGCATAGGCACCGCGAATCCGCTTGTGCACCTCGGCAACCGCGGCGAATACCGCATTCTCGTCGAGGCGACCACCGTTCGACTGCTTCTGCACTTCATGTGCAAACACATTGAGCAGCACTTCGGAGTCTGAATTGGTATTCACGTGGCGCAGATCGAGCTTGAACATTTCCTGCTTCAGCTGATCGGCATTGGTCAGGTTGCCGTTGTGGGCCAGCACGATACCGAACGGCGAATTCACGTAGAACGGCTGCGCCTCGGCGAGCGACGACGCCGAGCCGGCCGTGGGATAGCGCGCATGGCCGATCCCCATATTGCCGTTCAGCGAACGCATATTGCGCGTGCGGAACACGTCACGCACCAAGCCTGAGCCCTTGTGCATGTGGAAGTGCGGACCGTCGGAGGTCACGATCCCCGCGGCATCCTGGCCACGGTGCTGAAGGGTCAGCAAGCCATCGTAAAGCAACTGGTTGACCGGAGTCTTTGCGACGACACCAATAATTCCGCACATAATCACTTACTCATATTTTATGTGACGAGACAGCATATCGGGCAGCCAGGGCTTGACCACCGATGCCGCCGCCTCGAACACGGGACTGAACATTGCATTCTTCCACATCGGCTCTTTCGGCAAGGATGTCAATCCCGCCAGCAGAACCAGCACCACCACGATGAAACACCCGCGAACCAGGCCGAATGCGGCGCCCAGAACCCGGTCGGCCCCTGTCAGGCCAATCACCTTGATAACTTCCGCCAGGGCTATCGTCAGCAAGGTCATGATCAACAACGCCCCCAGGAACAAGCCCAGGAAGCCCGCCAGCAGCTTCAGCTCCTCGGAGGGAATCGAAGCCGGCAGCAAGGGCACCACCTCGGTGGTGTAATTGCGCGCCACCAGGAACGCAGCCACCCAGGATGCCAGCGCCATCACCTCTCGTACCGCGCCGCGCATGACACTTAACAACACCGAAAAACCGACTATCAGCAAAACGGCGTAATCGAAAGAGGTCATGGTGCCTTAGCTATGGGTGAATCGCACAATATCAAGCAGTATAGCCGGCCTTACTTGGGGACCACCACGCCGCTATAACCGAGCGACTGAAGCTTGGCCAAGGCCTTTTCCGCCTGCATACGATTGGCAAACGGGCCCGCGCGGACACGCGTCAACGGCCCCTTCGGCTCGGCGTAGGCCGGCACACCGGCGGCCGACAACTTGCTGGCCAGCTGCCGTGCCTTGGCCTCTTCGGACAAGGCTGCGACCTGGATGGCCACGGCCCCCTTCGGGTCGGCCTTGACCGCCGGCACATCCTTTGCCTCGGGCTTCGGTTTGGGCTCGGTCTTGGCCGGTTTCGCTTCCTTCTCAGCCGCTGCTGCATGCTCCACGGCGGGCTTGGGCGTGGCGGCGGCCTCCATCTTGCGAGGTTCGGCCTTGTGTATCTCGGGTTTACTGGCTTCGGGCTTGGCGGGTGCCGGTGTGGCTTCTTTCTTGCTGACGGGCGGCTCAAGCAGCGGCGCCACGGGGGGCGTGGCCGGCATGGGCTTCGCGGCCGGTGCCGCGGGTCCCTGCGAACCGCTATCCATGGATTTGTCGTGCGAATCGAGTGCGGACGGCCGGGCCTGGAGCGCCTTGGCGGGCTCAACCGGCTTGAGCTGTGGCGCGTCACTGACAATCTCGACGGCCTGCACGTTCACATGCTGACTGGCAGACTTGGGCTCACCGTCCAACACGTTCCACAACACGATCACGGCGATCAGGACAAGCGCGACGGCACCGACCAGGCGGCGTCTGGCGCGCTTCTTCAGTAACAGGAGTTCTTCAGCGGATGTCGGCTCGGACATTCAATGTGGGTATACCGGTCAACGCGCGCGGCGGGCCTGCAGCACGTCAGCCACGGTATAAAACGATCCAAAGGCCGCGATTCTATCATTTTCGCCAGCCTTATCACAGGCGGCGCGATAGGCTTCCGCCACGGAATCATGGATCGAGACTTTTCCCGCCACATTGTGCCTGGCCAGCACTTCAGCCAGCGCCGACGCGGTGATGGTACGCGGCCCCTGCAGCGAGCCTACGAACCAGTGGTCGAACTGGTCTTTGACGATCTCCACCACGCTGTCGATATCCTTGTCGCCGAGCATGGCGAACACGGCATAGGAGTGCTCGAAATACCCCATGGTCTTGAGGCTCGCGACCAGCGCACGGGCGGCGTGAGGGTTGTGCCCGACATCAAGCACCACGGCCGGCCGGCCTGGCATGACCTGGAACCGGCCGGGCCAGTCGACCTGCAACAAACCGCGTTTGATGTCGCCAACGCCAACCGGTAATAGCGCCCGCAACTCATCGAGTGCAGCCAGTGCGGCGCAGGCATTGCCAAGTTGATAGGCGCCTCGCAGCGCTGGGAACGGCAGCGACAAATGCTTGCCCTGGCGCCCCCAGAATGCCCACTGCAACTCCTGGCGGGTGAAGCCGAAATCCTTGCCGATCAACTGCAAGTCGGCACCAATTGCCTTGGCATGATCGAGCAAACGTTGTGGCGGATTCACATCGGCACACAGCGCAGGCTTGCCCGCACGGAAAATACCTGCCTTCTCGAAACCGATCTGCTCACGGTCATCGCCAAGATAGACCTGATGATCGAGGTCCACGCTGACCACGACGGCACAATCGGGCTCGAACACATTAACCGCATCGAGACGCCCTCCCAGGCCAACCTCGAGAATGGCGACATCGACCTGGCGCGACACGAAGTGCTGCATCGCGACCAGCGTACCGAACTCGAAATAAGTCAGCGGCGTCTCGCCCCTGCCTCGCTCGACAGCCTCGAACGAGTGCATCAAGGCATCATCGTCGATCGCCTGCAGATCGACCGAGACCCGCTCGTGGTATCGCAACAGATGAGGCGAGGTGTAGCAGCCGACGCGGTAGCCGGCCGCGGTCAGGATCGTCGCCATGAAGGCGCAGACCGAGCCCTTGCCATTGGTCCCGCCGACCGTGATGACCGGGAAAGCTGGGTGCAGCCCCATCCGGTCGCGCACCGTCGCTACGCGTTCAAGGCCAAGCTCGATCGCGGTGGGATGCAGCGATTCCAGGTAGACAAGCCAATCGTCCACCGATGCAAAGGCAGTTGAGGTCATCAAGTCCGAATCAACGATCTCGCGCCGGCAGGCGCATCAGCATGGTCAACAAATCAGCCAGTTTGTCACGCATTTCGCGGCGATCGACGATCATGTCGATGGCGCCCTTCTCCAGCAGGAACTCGGCCCGCTGGAAGCCCTCGGGCAAGGTCTCGCGGACGGTCTGCTCGATCACGCGTGGCCCGGCAAAACCGATCAGCGCACCGGGCTCGGCCATTACGACGTCGCCGAGAAAGGCAAAACTGGCGGACACCCCCCCCATTGTCGGGTCGGTCAGCACGGAAAGGAAAGGCAGGCGTCGCTCGGCCAGCTTGGCAAGCGCAGCGCTGGTTTTGGCCATCTGCATCAGCGAGAACAGGCCTTCCTGCATCCGCGCACCGCCACTGGCCGCCACGCAGACGAAAGGCAGGTTTTGCTCGAGACAGGTGTTGATGCCGCGCACGAAGCGCTCCCCCACCACGGCCCCCATCGAGCCTCCAATGAACTTGAATTCAAAGGCTGCGGCGACCAGGGGCACATGATGAATGGCCCCCTGCATCACGACCAGGGCGTCTTCTTCCCCAGTTTCGAGCTTGGCGGCCTCAAGGCGATCCGGGTAGCGCTTGGAATCCTTGAATTTGAGGCTGTCGACCGGCCGCACCTCGGCACCGATCTCGAAGCGCCCTTCCCTGTCGAGCAGGAAATCGAGCCGCTTGCGCGCCGACACCGCGTTGTGATGACCACACTTGGGGCAGACATGCAGATTGTTGTCGAGGTCGGTACGGTACAGCACCGCCTCACAGGCCGAGCACTTGCTCCACAGCCCCTCAGGCACGCCAGTCTTTACCGCGCTGGTCTTGCTCTTGATTTTTGGCGGTAACAGCTTCTGCAGCCAACTCATGGTTTCTTCCATCCCGTTCCCTAGCGATTCAGGAGCGATCGAGCGCCAGTCGGATACCAGACACGAGGGAGCGAATCCGCTCGACAGCATCGACCCCACCTGCGGTTTCGATTTCCTGAATCAAACGGCTACCAATCACCACGGCATCGGACACCTGGCTGACGGCACGTGCCGTTTCGCCATCGCGGATACCGAAGCCGACACCGATCGGCAGCTTGATATGCTTGCGCAACAGTGGCATGCGAGCAGCCACCTCCGACATATCCAGATTGGCGGCCCCGGTCACGCCCTTCAATGAGACATAATAGACATAACCGCTCGCCAATTCGCCTACCTTTTCAATGCGGGACTCCGGCGTCGTCGGCGCGAGCAGAAAGATCGGCGCCAGGCCGCGCTTCGACAGCACCGAGACCAGATCGTCAGCCTCTTCGGGCGGCAAATCGACCGTCAGCAGACCATCGACACCGGCAGCCGCAGCGGTATCGGCAAAAGCCTCATACCCCATCGCCTCGACTGGATTCGCATAGCCCATCAGCACCACGGGGGTGGTGACATTGGTCTTGCGAAACTCGGCCGTCATCGCGATCACGTCACGCAGGCTGACGCCAAACTTCAAGGCGCGCTCGGTTGCCCGCTGGATCACCGGGCCATCGGCCATCGGATCGGAAAACGGTACGCCAAGCTCGATAATGTCGGCTCCCGCCTCGACCAGTGCATGCATCAGCGGCACGGTCAGTACGGGCGAAGGATCCCCCGCCGTAATGTAAGGGATCAGCGCCTTGCGACCTTGCGCCTGCAATGCAGCGAATACAGATTCAATTCTGGACATGTTTAAGCGTCGGACTCTACTTGACGGCCCTTCCGGCCGCGTATTGGGAGAAACCCGCACCGGGCACGGGCCCGGCCGGGGTCAGACCTCGATGCCGGACAGGCGCGCGACGGTCGGGATATCCTTGTCGCCACGGCCGGACAGGTTGACGAGAATCACCTTGTCCTTGCCGAGCGTCGGCGCCAGTCGCTTGGCGTAGGCCAGCGCATGGCTCGATTCCAGTGCCGGGATAATGCCTTCGAAGTGGCACAGATCGTGAAATGCCTGCAGCGCCTCGCCATCGTTGGCAGCCACATACTCGGCGCGCCCGGTGTCCTTGAGATAACTATGCTCGGGGCCTACGCCAGGATAGTCGAGACCGGCGGAAATCGAATGCGTCTCGATGATCTGGCCGTTTGCATCCTGCATCAGGTAAGTGCGGTTGCCGTGCAGCACGCCGGGGGTGCCGGCGGACAGCGGCGCCGCATGATGTCCGGTTTCGACCCCTTCGCCACCGGCTTCGACGCCGATCAGACGCACTCCATCGACAGGGATATAGGGGTAGAAGATACCGATCGCGTTGGAGCCGCCCCCCACGCAGGCGACAACCACATCGGGTTGACGGCCGATCATGTCGGGCATCTGCACCTTGCACTCCTCGCCGATGACACTGGCGAAATCGCGCACCATTTTCGGATAGGGGTGGGGGCCGGCGGCGGTGCCGAGAATGTAAAACGTGCTGTCGACGTTGGTGACCCAATCACGCATCGCTTCGTTGAGCGCGTCCTTGAGCGTCTTGGAGCCGCTCTCGACAGGCACCACGGTAGCGCCAAGCAGCTTCATGCGGTACACATTGGCCGCCTGCCGCTTGACATCCTCGGAGCCCATATAGACCACACATTCCATGCCGAAACGCGCGGCAACGGTGGCCGATGCCACACCATGCTGGCCCGCTCCGGTTTCCGCAATCACGCGCTTCTTGCCCATGCGCTTGGCCAGTAGGGCCTGACCGATGGTGTTATTGATCTTGTGGGCGCCGGTGTGATTCAAATCCTCGCGCTTCAGGTAAATCTGCGCGCCGCCGAGCGATTCGGACCAGTGTTTGGCATGGTAGATCGGGCTCGGGCGCCCGACATAGTGCTTGAGCTCGTGGCGGAATTCGGCGAGGAATTCCGGGTCCGTCCGGTAGTGCTCGTACTGCTGGCGCAGTTCGTCGAGCGCGGTCATCAGGGTCTCTGCCACATACATGCCGCCGTAAGGGCCAAAATGGCCGCGTGCATCGGGAAGGTCATACATTTGCATTGCGTACTCCGTTGATGAAGGCCGCGATCTTGCTCGCGTCCTTGATGCCTTTGCTTGATTCCACGCCGCTCGACACATCGACGGCCCAGGGCCGTACCGCGCGCGCAGCAGATTCGACATTGGCGGCATCGAGGCCGCCGGAGAGGATGACGGGTAACGGCAATTGAGGTGGGATCAATGTCCAGTCGAAAGTAGCACCCGTGCCACCAGGCACGCCTTCGACATAGGCATCGAGCAACAAGCCCCGTGCGGATGCGTATCGCTCCGCATATTCTAGCAAATTCAGGCCCGGCTTGACCCTCACCGCCTTGATATAGGGCCGGTCGAACTGCTCACAGTAACCGGGTGACTCATCACCGTGAAACTGCAGCAGGTCGAGACGGCCGGTCTTGAGCGCATGCACCACCTCGTCGGCCGCTGCGTCGACAAACAGGCCGACGGAGGTGACAAAGGGGGGCATGCCAGCCACCAGCTTCGCCGCCTGCGGTGGCTCGACATAACGCGGGCTCTTGCCGTAGAAGACAAAACCCAGTGCGTCGGCGCCCGCACTAACGGCCGCGTCGACGTCACACGCCCGCGTCAGCCCGCAAATCTTGATCCGGGGAATAAACATTCACGACTCGTGAACAGGAACAGCCGGAAATTATAAAGGCTCGCGCAGCCCGACGCGAGCCCGGATCAACCCCATCAGCCAGGCAGGCTAACATTGGTGCGCATGAGACGGGCCATGCCGGCCTGCTCGGCCGAACCGGATTCGATCACCTCGTCCAGAATCTCGTTGGCGCTCTCTGCATCCCCCATGTCGAAGTAGGCACGCGCGAGGTCGATCTTGATTGCGATTGGGTCGCCCTCGGCCGGCTGCACAGGCTCAGGGGCGATATTCGACGGAGACTCCTTGGCCAGAGGCGCGTCGAGGTTCAGGTCGATACCCGTCAGATCGAGTTCGATTTTCCGGTCAAGCACTTCTGGGATCGGGAATGGCGCCGGCATGGGCGCTTCGCTTTCTCCAGAGTCAAACTCGAAATCAAAATCGAGCACCTTGGCAGGGTCGATGCTCTGATAGCTGGGCTGATGCAGCACCGTAGCTTCCACCGGGGCCGGCTCGAGCTCAGCCAGAGGGGCCTGGTCCGCCGCCAGCGGCAACCCCGCCTGCACCTGGACCGCAACACCATCCGCCTCAGGCAGCAACAGGTTGAAAGCGCCATCGCCGCCAAGCACACGGCCTGGTGCAGGACGCATCAGCGGCACAGCATGCTCCGCCGCCGTCTGCGTGCTCTCCCGCACAGCCTCTGGCTCGTATTCTGGCAGCTGCAAATCCACTTCCGGCGACGGCTCGGCCTGCTCGCCAAAAACAAGATCGGCCTCCGGCACCATCTCCATCGGCGCCTGATGGGTCTCCAACGGCAGCGCTGTTTCGAGCTTGCCTTCCGTCACGGCGGGGGAAATGGGCAGGACGGGTACCGCCGCCTCGCCTGGCGTCGCCACGCCGAGGGTATGCGCCAGCTCCATGGCCCGCAGCCAGAACGCCTCATCGCCCGCGACGCCATGCGCCCGCATTTCACCGAGCACATCTTCAAAAGCAGGGGTCTCCCGGCGATTGGCATAAATTTCAAGCAGCTTGAGGCGCACATCCTGGCGATCAGGCATCTTGTTCAAGGCGTCGCGCAGAATCTCTTCCGCCTGGTTGTCCCGGCCATAGGCCAAATAGACTTCGGCCTCGGCAACCGGATCGATCGACACCTGATCCATCGGATCCGCAGCCTGGGTATCGGCTTGCAGCAACGAGCTCATGGTCAGCGTCGTATCAATCACCGCGCCGCCGGTACTCCCGATCACCACATTTTTGAGCGGCGCATGGCTGGCCAGCAGGCTATCCTCGAACAGCGGCACGCTGGGCTTGGCACGGCGTCGCCGGATCAGCCATCCAGCCGCCAGCAACACGGCCCCCGCCCCGGCGGCGGCAGCACCGTACCATGCCTCGGCCGGTAGCTGCGACGACCAGTCGGGTGCAGCCGTAGGTACCAACTTGGGCAGCGCCTTCAGCGGCTGCGGGGCGGGCTCGCCAGATGCCGCTGCCAGGGGGGGCGCAGAAGACTCACTCGGGGCAAGCTCGCCTTTCTCAGCCTTCGTGTCGGCCGTTGCAGCAGGTGCAACCTGAACCGGCGCCTGGCTAAGCGATTTACGCAGGGTTGTCATCTCCCGTTCCAGCGCGGCGCTACGCTGTTCTGCCGCTTGGAGCGCTTGTCGTTGCTCGGCAACGGCCTGTTCCAGCGTTTGAATTTTTGCAGCCAGATCAGGCGAGTTCCCCTGCTGCTCCGGGGATTCGGCCACAGCAGCAGTCGCCAACGCAAACGACAAGGTGGCAAACGAGGAGAAACGGGACAACTTGAACATGAAAAGCTCGGCTCTATTTTTGAACAACGATTTGGATAACACCGCAACGCACGATATCGACAACGTCGCCACTAGCACGCACGCGGCAGAATCAAGCCACCCCGAGCCAGCTCGGCGAGCCCTGAGTCAGGGGGATACTCCACACCGCTCAGATACAGTCCATCGGGAGAAAAGGTAGGCGCGGCCAGCTTGCGGTCCCGCGACAAGAGCACATCACGCATCCACTCTGGTGGATGCCTTCCACTCCCAACATAGACCAAGCAACCAACGATATTGCGCACCATGTGATGCAGGAAGGCATTGGCACGCAACTCAAGCGAAATCAGGCCATCATCCAGGCGAATACCGAGCTGCGTCAGCTGTTTGACGGGCGACTTGGCCTGGCACTCGGCGGCCCTGAATGCACTGAAATCATGCTCACCGAGCAGATAGGCAGCAGCCTCTCGCATGAAATCGACATTCAATTGATTATGACACCATCCTGCCCGCCCCTGCAATAATGCAGAACGCACGGGGTGGCTGAACAACAGGTAACGATAACGCCTACCGACGGCACTGAAGCGTGCGTGGAAATCATCCGCGACGGGCTGCGCCCATCTCACGGCGATCGATGCCGGCAGGTATCGATTCACCCCGCGCACCCAGGCGGTCAGCGGCCTGTTGGCCGTGGTATCAAAATGGACGACCTGCATGGCTGCATGCACGCCGGCATCGGTCCTTCCCGCGGCAAACACGGCCACAGGCTCGCTCGCCAGCTCGGACAACGCAGCCTCCAGCTTATCCTGGACCGTGTTGCGATTAGGCTGCGACTGCCAGCCGTTGTATGGCCGGCCATCATACTCTAGCCCCAATGCAATTCTCATCAAACCACCAAGCGTCTGGACATGCCGGCTTATCGACAACGCCCCCCCAGTCCAGCAACGCTGGCCGAACGGGATGTCATGTCTAAGCAGTCCCGGGTTAAATGCAAACGGCGGCAGACGAGAAACTCGCCTGCCGCCGATCACGACTAATGGTTCAGATTTGCTGCAGGAGCGCCTTGGCCGCTGACTGCTGCTCCTGATTACCCTCCTGGATAACCTCTTCCAGTATCTCTCTTGCGCCTTCCTTGTCGCCCATGTCAAGGTAGGCCCGAGCCAGATCGATCTTCGTCGCCATAGGGTCCGCCGCATCGTCGAGCGGCACCTCCGCAACGGCTTCAGGGGCCGCTACCGGCTCATCCAGACTCAGATCAATGCCACCGAGATCCAGCACGGCCGCCTCGGCAACATCGAGCTTTGGCGCCTCTGCCGCAGGAGCATCAAGCTGGAAGTCGAAGTCGAGCAGATTGCTGTCCGCCTGAGGCGCCGGCTCATCCAGCGCGGGAAGGGGTGGTGCGGTCAACTCAAGGTCCAGCGGCACCGCTTCGTCAGAAGCAAACGCTACCCCATCGGCCAGTGGCGCCTCTACTACCGCCGCCTTGTGTTCGGGCTCGGGAATGGAGAAATCGCCAAGATCGAAATCCATCAGGTTCGACGTTTCGACAGGCGCGTCCAGCACGGGTGCCACAGCATTGGTGTCGATCGTCGCAGCGGAAGAGTCAAACTCCATATCGGCGGCTGCAGCCGGGGCGGCAGGTTCGTCGAGATCGAGCTGGAAATCAACATCGGGATGTGCCGGCTCAACGGCAGGTGCGGCGGAGACCAGCCCCTGCGCGGCAGGCGTCACGGGCAGCTCCATTGCCTGCGTCTTGGCGAAGGGATCAACGCTGGGCGCGGCTTCGGCAGCAGCCGGGCCGTGACCATAAAGGGGATTGGTGGGGTCAAGCTGGCGCCCCATCTCCGCGGCCTTGGCCCACATGGTGCCGTGCCCGCCGGATTCGGCATAGAGCTCGGACGCCATATCCTCGAACGTCGACACGTTCTTGCGCGCGGCGTAGATTTCCAGCAGCTTGAGGCGGATTTCCTGGCGCGTCGGGTCTTTCGCCAACGCATCCTTCAGGATTTCCTCGGCCTGCGCATCCCGACCATAGGCCATGTACACCTCGGCCTCGGCGATCGGGTCCACCTCGTCCGTATCGATCGTCCCGAGCCCCGCACGGCTGAAGTCGGTCAGGAAGGAGCTCTCGGTCGCGTTGGTATTGATGATGGCACCGCCGGTATTACCCAGCACGGTATTTGCCTTGAGATCGCTGCCGGTAAGAATACTGTCTTCGAAGGAAGGCTTCTTACGGCGTCTCGTCCAGAGCAAGGCACCGCCACCAAGCGCAAGGGCTGCAGCACCACCGCCCAAGAGCAACGGATTGCCAAGCAAGCTATCCAGGAACGACGGCTCTGGAGCCGGTGGTGGTGGAACGGCTACCGGCTTGTGTGCAGACTTGGGTTTGACGGGTTCTGCCGGTTTCGTTGCGTCGGGAGCGGGCGCAGGTGCCGATGCAGTTTTCTCTGCCTCAGACTTTGTCTCAACAGGGGTTGCTGGAGCTGGCTTGGCGGCCTCTTCCGGCTTGGCAGGCTGTTTGCCAGCCTGTGCAGATGCCTGCATGTCGGCGCCGGACTTGCTGCGCATGTCCATGAGCTTCTGCATGTCCTGAATGCTCTTTTGCAACGAAGCAATACGCTCGTTTGCATCCTTCAGCGATTTTTCGCGCGCAGTCGCCTCTTCTTCCATCGAGGCGATCTTGTCCTGTAAGGCCTTGCTTTCGACGCCACCGGCGCCTTTCGCTCCCTTGGCGGGCTCGCTCTTGGAGAGCTTGACGACTTCTTGGGAAGGCGCCTTCGGCGGTGCAGCCTTGTCTTCCACCTTACCGGAAATCTTGCCGCTTGCCGACGATTTGGCCTGCGATTCACCCGGCGCTTTGGTCACGGCTTCTGCCAGCTTTTGCCGGTAGGCGTTCCAGTCGCTCGAGTGCGTCTTGATCTCCTGGACGGCATCGTCCTTACTGATCGCGGCGACCGTGCTCTTGTCCGGGACAGCGAGAATCTTGCCTGCCTTGAGGCGATTGATATTCTTGCCGTCGAAAGCATCGCCATTGGCACGGTACAACCCAGCCAGCATCTGGTCGAGGCTCACGCCATCGGGCTTCACCTTCTCCGCGATACTCGCCAGGCTTTCGCCCGGCTTCACCTTGTAGCTGCTGGCGGAGGCAGACTCGGCCTTCGGTGCCTCAGCGGGGGCGGCAGGCTTTGGTGTCTCGGCCGCCTTGGCCTCCATCTTGGGCGCAGCCTTGATGCTCTCGGGGATGGCTGGCTCACCGATACGGGCACCCTTGCGGGCGTAGGACTTCCCCGCCTTGGCGGCAGACCCGATCGCGCCAGCCTTACCGTTTCCCGCGTCACCTGTAACAGCCTGGGTCTGCGGTACACGCGACTGGTCCACTTTAGGAGACTGTTCACCTAGCGGGTCGAGCAGCGCGGTAAATTCTTTTACCAAGCGGCCGGTATTCCAGTTCAGCTCGACCAATACATCGATGAATGGCTCGTTGACCGGCGAGCTGGATTGCACTTTCAGATAGCGCTGACCACTGGGGCGTTTTTCGACTGCGAATCGCAAGCCGGACAGATGGGAAGGGTATTGCAATTGTGCTTCGCGGAACATTTCAGGCGAGGCGAGCTTGGCGCTGAGTGTTGCCACCTCCTCCTCCTGAACCGACACCAGATCAATTTCAGCATTCAGCGGCTGGCCTAAACCGGAAATAACGGTCATCTTGCCAAGCCCGGCTGCATACGATGCAGCGGATAGCCCCAACAAGGAACACGCCAACACGCATGCTTTAATCTTTGATCTTATGCGCACAGTGAAACCCACCCTCAGAAAAAATGACGTGTAAATTAACATTAGCTAATAGCACGCGCAAGCAATTGCTCTAATAACGAAGCCGTTAGCTAATGCTTCTTTCTATACTATATAAAAAATCTCTAATGTGATTATTTTTTTGCCCTGCCCTCTTGGCCCTGCCGCCAGACACATGACAAGCCTCTCTGCATCGCAAATGAATCACCATCCGTGACTCAAAACAAACAGGGCGGTAATTCCGCCCTGTTTGTTTTCCTGCTTTTTTGACTGCCCCTGTGCTCAGCGGGCCAGCAATATCCGCAGCATGCGGCGCAACGGTTCTGCCGCGCCCCACAGCAGTTGGTCGCCGCACACGAAGGCGCTGACATATTCCGGCCCCATGTTCAGCTTGCGAACACGGCCAACGGCTACTTGCAAACCGCCAGTGATGGCAGTCGGCGTCAGTTCCTTCATCGAAATCTCGCGCTGATTCGGCACGAACTTGACCCACTGGTTGCCGTTCTTGATCAGCTCTTCGATCTCGGCCAGCGGCAGATCCTTGTTCAGCTTCAGGGTCAGAGCCAGGCTGTGGCAACGCATGGCGCCGATACGCACGCACAGGCCGTCAACCGGGATGGTCTTGTCGGTGCCCAAGATCTTGTTCACCTCGGCCTGGCCCTTCCATTCTTCCTTGGATTGGCCGTTGTCGAGTTGTTTGTCGATCCACGGGATCAGGCTGCCAGCCAACGGCACGCCGAATTGCTCGGTCGGAAAGGCATCCGAACGCATAGTCTCGGCCAGGCGGCGGTCGATTTCGAGGATGGCTGACGACGGGTTCCCCAGCAGATGAGCAACCGACGCATGCGCCGCGCCCATTTGCGAGATCAGTTCGCGCATGTTTTGAGCGCCAGCGCCGGATGCAGCTTGATATGTCATCGAGCTGACCCAATCGACCAGCCCCGCCTTGAACAGGCCACCCACCCCCATCAGTAACAGGCTGTTGGTGCAATTACCGCCGATGAAGTCCTTGCCGCCCTTGGCCAGTGCGCCGTCGATGACGTTCTGGTTGACCGGATCGAGGATGATCTCGGCACCGGCTTCCATGCGCAGTGTCGAGGCGGCATCGATCCAGTAGCCAGTCCAGCCGGCTGCACGCAGTTTCGGGTGAATCTCGGTCGTGTAGTCGCCCCCCTGGCAGGTGATGATCACGTCCATCGCTTTCAGTTCGTCGATGCTCTTGGCGTCTGTCAGTGCCGGCACGTCCTTACCGATGTCGGGGCCTTTGCCACCGACATTCGAGGTCGTGAAGAAAATCGGATCGATCAGGTCGAAGTCCTTCTCTTCACGCATCCGCTGCATCAGCACGGAGCCAACCATCCCACGCCAACCGACCAAACCTACTCGCATGATTACCTTCCTTAAACGTTACTCAATCAGATCAATACTTTACATCGCCGCAAGCACGGCGTCACCCATGCCAACGGTGGAAACCTTCTCGGTGCCGGCTTCGAAAATGTCGGCCGTGCGGTACCCCTGCGCCAGGACTTTCTTCACGGCAGTTTCGATACGCTGCGCTTCAGTTTCGCGGTTGAAGGTATAGCGCAGCATCATGGCGGCAGACAGGATCGTGGCCAATGGGTTGGCGATATTCTTGCCGGCGATGTCGGGAGCGGAACCGTGGCACGGCTCGTACAGACCCTTGTTGTTCTCGTCCAGCGAGGCCGACGGCAGCATGCCGATGGAGCCGGTCAACATCGAGGCTTCGTCGGACAGGATGTCGCCGAAGATGTTGCCGGTAACGATCACATCGAATTGCTTCGGCGCACGCACCAGCTGCATCGCGGCATTGTCCACGTACATGTGGCTGAGCTCGACATCCGGGTATTCCTTGGCGATGTCGGTCATGACTTCTTTCCAGAACTCGGTGCATTCGAGCACGTTGGCCTTGTCAACCGAGCACAGCTTCTTGTTGCGCTTTTGTGCGATGCGGAAGGCGACGTGGCCGATGCGGCGAATCTCGGATTCGCTGTAGAGCATCGTGTTGAAGCCTTCGCGCTCACCCTTGTCGTTGGTGCGGATGCCGCGTGGCTGGCCGAAGTAGATGTCGCCGGTCAGCTCGCGCACGATCATGATGTCGAGGCCGGATACGACTTCCGGCTTCAACGTGGACGCACCCGCCAACTCCGGATACAGGATGGCCGGACGCAGGTTGCCGAACAGGTTCAGCTCCTTGCGGATGCGCAACAGGCCGCGCTCGGGGCGCAGCGGGCGATCCAGCGTGTCGTACTTCGGGCCGCCAACGGCGCCGAGCAGTACGGCATCCGCCTCCCTGGCCAGCTTCAGCGTGGAATCGGGCAGCGGATCACCGTACGCATCGTAGCCAGCCCCACCGATGGGGGCTTGCTCCATCTCGATGTCCAGGCCATCCGCCTTCAGGCGTTCGAGTACGCGTACCGCCTGTGCGACGATTTCCGGACCAATGCCGTCACCCGGCAACACTGCAATCTTCATATGTTCCAATCTATCCGTTTGCGGCGGCTGCCGCCTTGATTCCATTCAATCTTGCGAGGTCAGCTTTTCGACCAGAATCTTCTCGCACGCCTTGACCACCAGGTAAAAGGCCAATGCCAAGTACCCCGAAACGGCCAGCTCAAACAACTGCCTCAGTGCGCCGTCCTGCACGACGAGCCAGCCATGTTGCCAGAACAGCGCGAGATTGGCCGCCAGCAGGCTGACCAGATTGTAAGAAGCCATCGCAAAGCCGACAAAGGCCATGCCCATGACGCAAAACGCTAGCCCGGCATGTCTCTTCAGCAGGCCGATAACGCGATGCCTGGCCGTCGACATGCCTGCTCCACTAGGCAAACAGCCAGGGCTGGGATTGGCGCAGGGCGGCTTCGTAAGCCTTGATCTTGTCGGCGTGCGCCAAGGTCAGGCCGATTTCGTCGAGGCCATTGAGCATGCAATGCTTGCGATGCGCGGTGATGTCGAACCCAAAGGATGCACCAGAAGGCGTTGTGACCGTCTGCTTCTCGAGATCGACCTGCAGGGCATAACCAGACTGGGCACCGCACTCCTGGAACAGTTGGTCGACCGCCTCGGACGCCAGCACCACGGGCAACAAGCCATTCTTGTAACAGTTGTTGAAGAAGATATCAGCAAAGCTCGGTGCGATCACCACGCGGAAGCCGTAGTCCTCCAGCGCCCAAGGCGCGTGTTCACGCGAACTGCCACAACCGAAGTTTTCCCGGGCCAACAGCACCTGAGCACCACGATAGCGCGGGAAGTTGAGCACGAAATCCTGGTTGAGCGGGCGCTGGCTGTTGTCCATGCCAGGCTCGCCGTGGTCCAGATAACGCCACTCGTCGAACAGGTTGGGGCCGAACCCCGAGCGCTTGATCGACTTCAAGAACTGCTTCGGGATGATGGCGTCGGTGTCGACATTGGCACGGTCGAGTGGGCAGACCAAGCCGTTGAGTAAGGTAAATTTCTGCATGGCTTTACTTGTTGGATGCGTTGCTGATCTTCTCGCCGACCTTCTCAACGTCCTTGCCGAAACCATGAACGGTGTTGCAGGCGCTCAGAAAAGAGGCAAACACAAGTGCAAAAACGAGCACAAAGAGTTTCTTCATGGCGGGCTCCTCAGGCGAAACTACGAACGTCCACGAAATGGCCGGCAATGGCTGCAGCAGCAGCCATGGCAGGGCTCACCAGGTGGGTACGCCCCCCCTGCCCTTGCCGTCCCTCAAAGTTTCGATTCGAAGTCGAGGCACAACGTTCCCCAGGCTCGAGACGATCCGCGTTCATGGCCAGGCACATCGAGCAACCGGGCTCACGCCATTCGAAGCCCGCCTCGACAAACACCTTGTCCAGGCCTTCCGCCTCGGCCTGAGCCTTGACTAGCCCCGAGCCAGGTACCACGAGCACCGCCTTGACGTTGGCAGCTTTCTTGCGCCCCCGCGCAATGTCGGCGGCTGCACGCAAATCCTCGATACGGGAGTTGGTACAGGAGCCGATGAACACCTTGTCGACCGGAATATCGGTAATCCTGGTGTTGGCGTCGAGCCCCATGTACTTGAGCGCGCGCTCGATACTGCCCTTCTTGACCGGATCCGCTTCCTTGGCCGGGTCCGGCACGATCCCGTCCACGGTCACCACCATTTCGGGCGAGGTGCCCCAGGTGACTTGTGGCTTGATGTCTTCCGCCTTCAATTCCACGACCGTATCGAATTGCGCATCGGCATCCGATACCAAGGTGCGCCAGTAAGCGACAGCCTTGTCCCAATTCTCGCCTGTCGGCGCAAACTGCCGACCCTGCACGTAGTCGATCGTGGTCTGATCGACGGCGACCATACCGGCGCGAGCGCCTCCTTCGATAGCCATATTGCACAGGGTCATGCGGCCTTCCATCGACAGACTGCAGATCGCGCTGCCGCCGAATTCGATGGCATAGCCGGTACCGCCGGCAGTGCCAATCCTGCCGATGATGGCAAGCGCCACATCCTTGGCGGTGACGCCCTGGCCAAGCTTGCCATCGACGCGGACCAGCATGGACTTGGACTTCTTGGCAACGAGTGTCTGCGTCGCCATCACATGCTCAACCTCGGACGTGCCGATGCCGTGAGCCAGGCAGCCAAATGCGCCGTGGGTGGACGTATGGCTGTCGCCGCAGACGACGGTCATGCCGGGCAGCGTGGCACCGTTTTCCGGGCCGACGACGTGGACGATGCCCTGCTTCTGATGCTTGAAGGGGAAATAGGCCAGCGCACCAAATTCCTTGATGTTCGCGTCGAGTGTTTCCACCTGCTGACGCGAAATCGGATCCTTGATGCCTTCGTCCCAATGATCGGTTGGCGTATTGTGATCGGCAGTGGCGACGATGGAAGCAATCCGCCAGGGCTTGCGCCCGGCCAGCTTGAGGCCTTCGAAAGCCTGCGGGCTGGTGACTTCGTGAACGAGGTGACGATCGATATAGAGCAAGACCGTGCCGTCGGCTTCTTCATGCACGACGTGGCTTTGCCAGAGTTTGTCGTAGAGGGTGGTTCCGGCCATATTACGTGACGATTTCAGAGGGTGAGCATTCGATTATACACACAGATTTATTGCCGGGCGGCATCAAAAAACGAATTTTTGTTGCTCTGCAATATCTTTGCCAATCAGGCCAATATCGATCCAAAATCTGACACCTAATTGTCGACAACCCGCAGCCATCGCCATGCAATCAGCAAGCCAAGCATGGCCGCAAGGGAAGACAGGCCGTAGATGAGTGTCCCGCCCGAGAGCCGCCACAACGCGCCCGCAGCAAGCCCACCGAGGCTGCCGCCGAGGCCGAACGAGGCACAGATGTAAAGCGCCTGGCCACGAGCCTGATGTCGCCCGGTAAAGAAGCGATGGATGAATGCCATCGACGCGGCATGGTGACTGCCAAACGTAGCCGCATGCAGCAACTGGGCAAAAACCAGGCACGACAACGATGCGGCCACCCAGGCAATCAGCAGAAAACGGAGCACGGCCAACGCCAGCCCGATCAGGAACAGCCTTCGCCAGCCCAGGATGGCCGCCAGGCGGGGCATGACCAGAAAGGCGACCACTTCGGCAATCACGCCAATCGACCATAGATAGCCGATGGCACGCTTGCCATGGCCGCCCTCTTCCAGATAGATCGAGAAGAACGAGTAATAGGGGCCGTGCGCCAGCGCCATGAAGAAACAGGCCAGAAACAAGGCGATGACGGCCGGCTGGCGCAGCACATCCCATAGGGGTCCAGCCTCCTCATGGCGGCCGGCCATCTCGACATCAGGGATAAACCAGCCATACAAGGCGATCGCCATCATTGTCGACAGGATGAACCAGGGCAAGGCGCGGATGCCGGTCCACTCCAGCAGATACCCCATCCCCAGGGCGGCCACGATGAAACCGATGGACCCCCACAGCCTGATCCTGCCGTATCGATGGGTGTGCTTGTCGAGCAGCGTCAGCGTCGTCGCCTCCACCAGCGGCAGGCTTCCGCTCCAGAAAAAACTCATCAGCGCCAACGACGGCAGCTACCAGCCAAAGCGCTGGTCGATCAAGACGCCAACGAAACTGACGACACTCGCCAGGCCAACAAAGCGGATGATCGCAGCACGGCGGCCAATGCGGTCGGCAAGCCAGCCCCACAGATTGGGGCCGACAATGCGCATGATCTGCTGCAAAGACATCAACACGCCAATTTGCCAGGCGGCAAACGACAGGGCTTTCAGATAAAGCCCCCAATAGGCGGAAAAAATGCCGTTGAACGAGAAGTAAGCAAAGTAGAAGCCAGCCAGACGGTAGGCGGCAGGCATTCGCCCGCCGGCCCGAGCCGCCTCGTTCATGGCGCATCGCCCGTGTCAGGCAGGGGTGCAATCGGCGTGGGTTGGGCGTCTAGATTCGGCTGGCGGCCAGCCATTCCAGGATGGCGATACAACCAGGGCGGCACCGGATCGGCGTCCGACCACAGGCCCAGCCCTTGCTCGCGAGCGGACTTTTCAGCCTCCTGGTAACGCGCGAAATCAGATTTCGACTGGCCTCTGCGCGCATATTGCTGGTAATGCCAGGCATAACCATCTGCCAGCTGGGCCAGGTTGATGTCGGTGTCCTGCAACCAGATACGCCCGACGCTACGCCCGTAGCGATCCTTGTCGACGACCTCCACCCGCACCGGCTGCCGGAACACTCTGTCGGCAAGTGCCTGCTTGGCGCGTTGGCCAAAGGCCTGGTGTTTTTCCGGCGCATCGATGAATGCCAGACGTATCTTGTGCTGCACCTGCTCAGCATCGAGCACCGTCACTGTGTCGCCATCGGCAACGGCGACGACCGTTCCTTCGACCCACTCGACCGGCCTGGCACCGGCATGACAAGCCAGCATCAGCAGAGCAAGCGCTAGCAGCCAGCCCAGGGGCGCAAACTTGCGTCCGTTGAAATCAATGGCTGGCATGATCTACAGCATCTTCCTTACCGAGGCAACCAGCGCCGCATCATCGCCAGCCGGCAGATCCCGCCTGACCGGCACGGCAAGGCCACGCTGCACCGCTGGCCTCGCCTCGATGGCGGCCAGCCAGCGCGCCAGATTCGGCAGGCCTTCGATACCCACGCCAGCCCAGGCGTGAGAGCGCACCCAGGGAAAGGTGGCGATATCGGCAATCGAATAGTCGCCGGCGAGGTACTCCACTACCGTCAGACGGCGTTCGAGCACCTCGTAGAGCCGGCGGGTTTCCTTCTGGTAGCGTTCAATGGCATAGGGAATGGGCTCGGGTGCATAACGGAAAAATACATTGGCCTGCCCCTGCATCGGGCCGACCCCTCCGATCTGGAACATCAGCCATTGCAGCGCAATGGAGCGCTGCCTGGCCTCAGCGGGCATGAGCTGCCCCGCTTTCTCCGCCAGATAAATCAGGATGGCCCCTGACTCGAACACGGCAAAGTCGCCATTCTGCCGGTCCACGATGGCCGGAATCCGGCCATTCGGATTGATCTCCAGAAACCAGGGCTGTTTTTGCTCGAGCAAGCCCAGCTGCAACGCGTGCACGGTATAGGACAAGCCCACTTCCTCGAGCATGATGGAGGCCTTGTGGCCATTCGGTGTTGCGGCAGTATAGAGATCAATCATCTTCGCTATCCGTTTCTCAATAAGGACAAGGCAGACTCGTCGAGCTTTCCGTTCAGGCAAGAAAAAACCGCCAGCAATCATGCTGGCGGTTTGTCTGGCGTGCGGCAATCAAGCAGAGAATGACGAACCACAGCCGCAGGTGGAATTCGCGTTGGGATTGCGGATCACGAACTGCGAGCCTTCAATCCCTTCGGTGTAATCGATCTCGGCACCAACCAGGTACTGGTAGCTCATCGGATCGATCAGCAGCATCACGCCTTCCTTTTCCAGCGCGGTATCGTCTTCATTGACGATTTCATCGAAGGTGAAACCGTATTGAAAACCGGAGCAACCGCCGCCCGTCACAAACACGCGCAGCTTCAACTCGGGATTACCCTCTTCGATAATCAGATCCTTAACCTTCGCTGCAGCACTGTCGGTAAACACCAGTGGGCTCGGCATCTCGGCAACGGCACTCATATCTAAACTCCTGAACAAAATCGTTTTTCATTATCCGCCGCTTATGCAGCGATTTCAATCCACCACGGCCTAGGGTTTTTCCCGGCCACCAGCAATGTGACCCGTACCCGGCGAAGTTGTTCCGTTATGGCAGCAAGGGTACAACATCGAGACCAAGCCGCTCATCGAGCCCGAACAGGATGTTCATGTTCTGCACTGCCTGGCCGGCAGCCCCCTTGACCAGATTGTCGATCACCGACAACACCACGACAGTATCGCCGCCCTGCGGACGATGCACGGCAATACGACAAAGGTTGGCGCCACGTACCGAACGGGTCTCCGGATGGCTGCCCGCCGGCAGCACGTCAACGAAGGCCTCCTTGGCATAGCGCTGCTCGTAGAGCGCCTGCAGGTCGATGTCCCGTGTCAAACGGGCATAGAGCGTCGCATGGATGCCACGAATCAACGGCGTCAGGTGAGGCACAAAGGTCAAGCCGACGTCGCCCCCCGCCACTCGCGCCAGCCCCTGCCGGATTTCGGGCAAATGGCGATGGCCACCCACACCGTAGGCCTTGAAATTGTCGCCGGCTTCGGCAAACAGGGTATGCACCTCGGCCTTGCGCCCCGCGCCGCTGACGCCGGACTTGCTATCGGCGATCAGGTTGGCGGTATCGACGACACCCGCTTCGATCAGCGGCAGAAAGCCAAGCTGAACGGCCGTTGGATAGCAGCCAGGATTGGCAATCAGACGCGCGCCACGAATCTGCTCACGATTGAGTTCAGGCAGGCCATACACAGCCTCGGCCACCAATTCGGGGCTAGCGTGCTGCATGCCATACCATTTTTCCCAGGTCGGCACATCCTTGATCCGGTAGTCGGCAGCCAGATCGACGACCTTGACGCCGGCATCGAGCAACTCGCGGGCCTGGGACATCGCGATACCATTCGGTGTGGCAAAGAACACCACGTCGCAGCCCTTGAGATCCGCCCTGGCCGGATCCGAGAAGACCAGATCAACCCAGCCGCGCAGGCTCGGGAACATCTCGGCCACGGGCATGCCGTCTTCCTTGCGCGAGGTAATCGCGGTCAGTTGCACATTGGGATGCTTGGCCAACAAACGAATCAGCTCGACACCCGTATACCCCGTACCGCCAACAATCCCAACCTTGATCACGGACTACCCTCCAGAAGACTTTGTGTGCAGCGCACAATCATAACATGACATCACAACGAGGCCATGTCGCAGCCGCTCCAGCAGAATACAAAAAGCCGCCCAAGGGCGGCTTTTTGCGGGCAATCCGAAACGATTAACGCTTCGAGAATTGCTTGCGGCGACGTGCACCACGCAGACCAACCTTCTTACGCTCAACTTCACGAGCGTCGCGGGTGATCAGGCCAGCCTTGCGCAGGGCGGGCTTCAGCGCTTCATCGTAGTCAACCAGCGCACGGGCGATACCGTGGCGAACCGCGCCGGCCTGACCATTTTCACCACCACCGGTAACGTTGACCTTGATGTCGAACGATTCGGTGTTGTTGGTCAGCTCGAGCGGCTGACGCACGATCATGCGGCCAGTTTCGCGCGAGAAGTACTCGTCCAGCGGCTTGCCGTTGACGATGATTTGGCCCTTGCCAGCAGCCAGGAACACACGAGCAACAGCGCTCTTGCGACGGCCGGTACCGTAGTTGTATTTACCGATCATGATGCTGATTCCTTAGATGTCCAGAACTTTGGGCTGTTGTGCAGTGTGCGGATGTTCGCCGCCAGCGTACACCTTCAGCTTCTTCAGCATCGCGTAGCCCAGCGGGCCCTTCGGCAGCATGCCCTTGACGGCCTTTTCCAGCGTGCGCTCCGGGAAGTTTTCCTGCATTTCGCGGAAAGTGCGCTGGTAGATACCACCGGGGTAGCCAGAGTGACGGTAGTAGATTTTGTCTTCGAACTTCGCGCCGGTGACGCGCAGCTTTTCGACGTTGACGACGACGATGTAGTCACCGGTATCAACGTGCGGGGTGTATTCAGCTTTATGCTTGCCGCGCAGACGGCGGGCAATTTCGGCTGCCAGGCGGCCGAGCACCTTGTCGGTGGCGTCCACGACGAACCAGTCGCGTTTCACCTCATGCGGCTTGGCGGAAAAGGTCTTCATCTAATTGATTCCAAGTAGCTTGAATTTGAGAAAGTTGCGGAGTGTAAGCCAGAACAGACGAGACGTCAAACAAATGCGATACGCGCAATAATCCCAACCCGATGAAATTACAGGGGGTTTATTGCGTCGCACATCTCGTATGTTGCAGCGCAACCTACGCAGGTCACTTGCGTTAACCCCTCCTCCACGCCCCAGAGAGATAAAAAAAGAGGCGCAACCTTGTGGATTGCGCCAAATTCCACCAAAGAAGGAGGATGGAGGAGACAACACCAAAACACACATTGCGTGTAACGTCTTAGTGTTGAGCCAATTATACGGATTTCATAAAATCGCGCAAGCATTTTTGTGCATCGCAGTGTAAATTTATTGTGCAACTGCACAATTTTTCTTGGCAGGTGCCCACCATTCCCTTTCGCTATACAATCGCCGCACTGGATACCGACACAAGGAGCACGCAGGTGAAGGCAAGAATCAAGTGGGTTGAGGACGTCAGCTTTCTGGGCGAAACGGGGAGCGGGCACGCGGTATTGATGGATGGCCCGCCGGAAGGCGGGGGGCGCAACCTCGGACCACGCCCGATGGAAATGGTGCTGCTGGGGACTGGCGGTTGCACGACTTACGACGTGATCCACATTCTAAAGAAGGGTCGCCAGGACGTGCGGGACTGCGTGGTTGAAATCCAGGCCGAGCGCGCCGAGACCGACCCGAAAATCTTCACCAAGATTCACTTCCACTTTGTCGTGACCGGCAAGGGCCTCAAGCCTGACGCGGTGAAGCGCGCGATCGACCTGTCGGCGGAAAAATACTGCTCGGCATCGATCATGCTGGGCAAAACGGCGGATATCACGCACGACTTCGAGCTAGTCGAGGCCTGAGAATCCCGCGGGTATGAAAAAAGCGTCGCGGATGCGACGCTTTTTCTTTGCACTTCAGTCGGGCACGCCTGCCCTGCGGGTCATATCCAGTAAGCGGTGCTGGTCATCACCTTCGACGACAGCTTCATCGCCATTCTGATCGGAAACGGCAACTCGGCCGCACCGTGCTTGACGGCCGTTGTCGCGTGCAGGGCCTCGTCATCGCGCATCTGAGCGAGGACGGCACGGCTCTTGGCATCATCGGGAGGCAGCTTGCCCAGATGTTCGTCAAGATGGCGACATACCTGGCGCTCGGTCTCGGCCAGAAAACCCAGGTTCCAGCGATCCCCCACCACCCCGGCGGCCACGCCAATGGCCAACGACCCGGTGTACCATAGCGGGTTGAGCAGGCTGCGGCGCCCGCCCAGCTCATCGATACGGCGCTCGGTCCAGGCGAGGTGCTCGATTTCTTCCCAGGCAGCGTGTTCAAGCGCCTCTCGCGCCTGCGTGTTGCGTGCCGTCAGCGCCTGCCCTTGGTAAAGCGCCTGCGCGCAGACTTCGCCCACATGGTTGATGCGCATCAGCGCTGCGGCATGCCGCTTGTCCGAGTCACTCATCTCGGCCTCGGGCACGTCTTCATCCGGATGCTTGCGCACGCTATGGGCCGGCGCCAGCAAGGTACGCAGCCCCTTGTCGAAATGGACGATCAATTGGTCGAGATTCAGCATGAAGATCGGGCACACATTCATTGGGAGATGCCCCGCATTCTACCATGGCTCACTCCGCCAGGCCGCGCCAGAACACGGCAGGAAAGGCAACAGCGGAGACGATCAGCAGTGCTGCGCGGTTTCATTTTATAATGGCGGTCTTTGTTCACCTCTTCACTCGGAGTAGTCACATGATTCTCGACCGCGTACCCGCCGGCAAAGACGTTCCCAACGATTTCAACGTTGTCGTCGAAATCCCAGCCAACAGCTCGCCGATCAAGTACGAACTGGACAAGGAAACCGGCGCCATGTTCGTGGACCGCTTCATGGGCACCGCCATGTTCTACCCCTGCAACTACGGCTATGTGCCCAACACCCTGTCGGAAGATGGCGATCCGGTCGACGTGCTGGTGGTGACGCCCTTCCCGCTTCAGATCGGTGTGGTTGTACGTTGCCGCGCGCTGGGCATGCTGAAGATGGAAGACGAAGCCGGCGTTGATGCCAAGCTGGTTGCCGTGCCGGTCGAGAAGCTGTGCCCGATGTACAAGGACATCAAGTCGACCGACGACCTGCCGGAACTGCTGCTGTCCCAGATCGCTCACTTCTTCGAGCACTACAAGGATCTGGAAAAGGGCAAGTGGGTCAAGGTTCAAGGCTGGGCGGACGCCGAGGCAGCCAAGCAGGAAATCGTTGCTGGCGTGGCACGCTACGAAAAGGCGTAAATCTGATCCGGCAGCCATGCCGGGTTCGGAAACCAAAGGGCCGATTCTCGGCCCTTTTTTCGCACCAAAAACAAGCGCTACACCATCAACTCGCACCATTTTAGGGCTGATGCGCCAGCCATAATTGCACCGAATTTGGATATTTTCGTTTCAAATCAGTGTCATATTTCATCTGGAACATGTTTTGCTTTTTATTTCGCACCCTTTTGGTGAGATAAACCCATGGACAAGCTTCAAAACGGTGCCGACGTACTCTTCATCCTGCTCGGCGCCATCTTCATCCTGGCGATGCATGCTGGCTTCGCCTTCCTCGAGTTGGGCACGGTACGCAAGAAGAACCAGGTCAACGCACTGGTCAAAATCCTGACTGACTTCGCCGTTTCCGGCATCGCCTACTTCTTCGTCGGCTACGCGGTGGCCTACGGCGTGGATTTCTTCAGCGGTGCCAAGGTCCTTGCGGCGAAAAGCGGTTACGAGCTGGTCAAGTTCTTCTTCCTGCTGACCTTTGCCGCCGCCATTCCCGCCATCATTTCGGGCGGCATTGCCGAGCGCGCCAAGTTCCACCCGCAGTCGATCGCTACCTTCCTGCTGGTTGGCTTCGTCTATCCCTTCTTCGAAGGCATCGCCTGGAATCAGCATTACGGTGTACAGGGCTGGCTGAAGGCCACGTTCGGCGCCGAATTCCACGACTTCGCGGGCTCCGTGGTGGTGCACGCCGTCGGCGGCTGGATCGCCCTGCCGGCCGTGCTGCTGCTGGGTGCCCGCCGCGGCCGCTATCACAAGGATGGTGCGATCTCGGCCCACCCGCCGTCGAGTATTCCCTTCCTGGCGCTCGGCGCCTGGATTCTGATCGTCGGCTGGTTCGGCTTCAACGTGATGAGCGCGCAAAAGCTCGAGAACATCTCCGGCCTCGTCGCCATCAACTCGCTGATGGCCATGATCGGCGGCACGCTCGTCGCGACCTGGATGGGCAAGAACGACCCCGGCTTCATCCATAACGGCCCGCTGGCCGGCCTGGTTGCTGTGTGTGCCGGCTCGGACCTGATGCACCCGATTGGTGCGCTATTTGTGGGCGGCATGGCCGGCGCGCTGTTCGTGGCAATGTTCACGGTGACCCAGAACCGCTGGAAGATCGACGACGTACTCGGTGTTTGGCCTTTGCACGGCCTGTGCGGCGCGTGGGGCGGCATCGCTGCAGGCATCTTCGGCCTGGAATCGCTCGGTGGCATGGGCGGTGTGGCGCTGATGCCACAAGTGATCGGCACCCTGCTTGGCATCAGCGTGGCGCTGGTCGGCGGTTTTGTGGTCTACGGCACGCTCAAGGCCACGGTCGGCATCCGCCTCGATGCGGAAGAGGAATTCAACGGCGCCGACCTCAGCATCCACAAGATATCCGCGACACCAGAGCGCGAAACCAGCTGGTAAGCGGCACTCAAGGAATCGCCCGGCGGAAGCGGGCGATTCCTTCTTCCAGCAATGGCCTGGCGCAGCCGAAATTGAGGCGTAGGAAGCCCGGCATGCCAAAATCAGCCCCGTCCGACAGCCCCACCCCGGCCTCCTCGAAATACTTGCACGGATGAGCCAGCGCCAGCGCCCGGACGTCGATCCACGCCAGGTAGGTCGCCTGCACGGGGGAAACGCTCACTCCCCGGTAGCCGTCGAGCTCGCTCATCACCATGTCGCGATTGCCCCGCAGATAGTCGATCAACGCCAGGCGCCAGGGTTCGCCATGGCGGTAGGCGGCCTCGGCGGCCACGTAGCCAAGCAGATTGATATGCGGCACGATGCCGCGCGCAGCCACCTCGACCTGATGTCGTAGCCGGGCATCGGGGATGATGGCAAATGCGCAACCGAGCCCGGCGACATTCCAGGTCTTGCTCGGCGCCATCAGCGTGATGGTGCGATTGGCAATATCGGCGGACAGCGCTGCGGTCGGCAGATGAGGGCCCGCCTCGTCGAGCGCCAGATCACAATGAATCTCGTCCGAGCAGATCACCAGATCGTGACGCTCGCAGAAGGCGCTGATCTCCATCAGCTCCTGCCGTGTCCAGACCCGGCCCACCGGGTTGTGTGGGCTGCATAGCAGGAGCAGGCGGGTATCCGCCGTCACGGCAGCCTCCATGGCCGGCCAATTCCAGCCCCAATGGCTCCCCTCCTGCTTCAACGCGACCTCGATGACTCGCCGCCCCGAGAGTTTGGGCGCGCTGCGGAACGGTGGGTACACCGGGATCGCCGTCATCACAGCGTCGCCTGGCTGCCCCACCGCGCGGCATACCACGTTGAGCCCGCTGACCAAACCCGGCAGCCAGACGATCCAGTCCGGGCTGATCTGCCAGCCGTGACGCTGGGCAAGATAGGTGCAAATGGCATCCGCCAGTGCCGGCAGCGGTGCCGAATAGCCGAATACGCCTTGCTCGACGCGTTTGGCCAGCGCCTCCACCACTGCCGGCGGAGAACGGAAATCCATGTCGGCCACCCACATCGGGATGACGTCGTCGGAGCCATATTTATTCCATTTCACGCTGTCGCCGGCGCGGCGGTCAGGTGCATCGTCAAAGTCGAAGGTCATGTCGCGTCCTGATCATCATCGGGAGGGAGAGACGTTTGATAACCCCCGTCATCGCAGGCAGACTATGCTGGGGTTGCCAACGCCGGCGATCAAACAGGGAGAGGATTCACATGCAGTATGTCAGTTTGGGCGAGAACGCGCTTACCGTGTCGAAGATTTGCCTCGGCAGCATGACCTGGGGTGAACAGAATACCGAGCAGGAGGCGCACTCGCAGCTCGACTACGCCATTGGGCGGGGTGTCAATTTCATCGATGCGGCGGAAATGTACCCGGTGCCAACGCGTGCCGAGACCCAGGGACGGACGGAATCCTGCATCGGCAGCTGGCTCGCGCGTCAGGATCGCAGCAAGCTCGTGCTCGCGACCAAGGTCGCAGGCCCTGCGCGCGGCCTGGAATGGCTGCGCCAGGGCCGCCCGATCGCACTCGACGGGGCCCAGATTCGCGAGGCGGTGGAAGGCAGCCTGCGCCGCCTGCGCACCGATTACATCGATCTTTACCAAATCCACTGGCCCGCGCGCTATGTTCCGATGTTCGGCCAGGTCGGCTACGATCCGCGGCTCGAGCGCCCGGCGCCGGCGATCCGGGAGCAGCTGGAGGCGCTATCCCGGCTAGTGGAAGAAGGCAAGCTGCGGCACATCGGCGTCAGCAATGAAACCTCGTGGGGAGTCTGTCAATTCATCCGGCTCGCCGAGGACTACGGCCTGCCTCGCGTGGTCAGCATCCAGAACGCCTACAGCCTGCTGAACCGCAGCTTCGAGATGGGGCTGGCGGAAACCTGCCACATGGAGCGAGTGGGCCTGCTCGCCTACAGCCCCCTGGCCTTCGGCCTGCTGTCGGGAAAATACCTCGACGACCCGGCGGCAGATGGCCGCATGACGCGCTTTCCGCGCTTTGGCGGGCGTTACCAGAAACCTGGCGTGAGCGAGGCCGTGCGGGAATACGTGGCACTTGCCCGCGAGCACGGGCTGAGCCCGGCGCAGATGGCGCTGGCTTTCGTCAATTCGCGCTGGTTCGTCGCCAGCAATATCGTCGGCGCTACCAGCCTGGGCCAGCTCAAAGAGAATATCGACAGCCTGTCGCTGGCGCTCAGCGATCCCGTCGTTTCTGCCATTGAGACGATCCACCAGCGTTATTCGAACCCGGCACAGTAGCGGGCAACGTCACGATCGGCGGCTTGGCGACACCGTCGCCGAAGGTGATCTCGATCTTCTTGCGGCTGCGCACATACTTGCCATCCTTCATCGCCGGGGTGAAGCGCGCGTTGCGCCAGACAGCGAGCCCCGCGTCGTCCATCAGGCCAGGCGGGTCGGATTCGAGCAGCTGCACCTCGTCCACCTGCCCGGTTTCATCGATCAGCAACAGCAGCAGCGCCCTGCCATCGGGCGCCGACTGTGCCTCGGCAAGCGGAATGTAGGGGGTGATCTCGCCCAGCGGTTTGGCCAGCTGATCGAGCTCGGTGGGCGGATAGTAGTTGAGATCGGGCGCCTCGATCACACCAAGGCTCGGCAGCCAGGGCAGTGGCGACGCGTTCGCGCTATGGCTGGCGGGTGCGTCCGAATCCGGCGCAGTCGCGGGTGCCGGGGGCTCGGCAGGCGGGCTGCCTGGGTCGGCTTGCGGCGGCAACGGTGCCTCGACATGCACGGCAGAGGTGCTCTGCGTCACAATCTTCGGTACGGGCGCAGGCGCGGGCAGCTTCGTCGGCGCAGGGCGCGGCTTGGCAAGACGCAGATTGAGCACCACATCATGCTGGCGCGGCGCGCCCTCGCCGTACACCGCCAGCCCGAACACGACAAATATATGCAAGGCCAGGGCCAGCACCAGCGCGATGGCCAAGCGCATCAGCTGGCGCACATTCCATCGTTGTTCCGCTACGGGCTGGCCACTCGGCGCCATGAGTCAGCTCAGGGTTGGCTTACTTGCCTTCCGCAGCCTTGAGCTCCGCCTCGATCTGCTCGCGCGGGACCGCACCGGGCACCAGTTTGCCGTTCGAGAACACGATGCCTGGCGTGCCGCTGATACCGTTGCGTGCGCCGAGTTCGGCAATCTCCGCGAGTGGCGTGTCGCACTTGCCATCGTTCGCGGGCAGCTTGCCGTCGAGCATGAAGTCCGTCCATGCCTTGGCACGATCCGGCGCACACCAGATCAGCGCCGACTTGTGTGGCGCATCGGGGTGCAACTGCGCCAAGGGATACAGCAAGGTGTAGATCGTAACATCGGTCACGTCCTTCAGGCTCTGCTGCTCCAGCCGCTTGCAGAACGGGCAATCGGGGTCGGAGAACACCACCATCTTGCGCGAGCCATTGCCCTTCACCACCTTGATCGCACGATCGAGCGGCAGGCTGGCGAAGTCGATCTTGCTGAGTTCGGCGACACGGGCCTCGGTCAGGCTCCTGCGGGATTTCAGATCGACCATGTCACCGTCAAATAGGTAACGTGCTTCGCGGTCGACATAGACGATGTCCTTCTTGTTCAGCACAACCTCGAACAAACCGGCAAGCGGCGTCGGCGAAATGCTGACCACCTTGGCGTTGGGAAAATTGACCAGGAGCTTTTTCTGCACATCAGCAGTGACCAGCTTGCCGTCCTTCGCGTCAGCCGCGCCGGCGGCATTGGTATCGTTCAACAGGCAGGCAGAAAGCGACAGTGTCAAGGCCGCAACGGCGCTGACACGGCTGAATCGAGTGGAAAACGTCATGAATATTCCTTTATCCCAGGGCATGGCGGACCAGGGCATGCTTTATCGGCCCCAGCTTATCGGTGAACGCGAGCCCGGTATTGCGTAGCCAGGCCAGCAGCTTGTTGTCGTTGTTGAAGAGGCGCTGCAAGCCGTCCGTGACGGCCTGCATGGCCACGATGTCTTCCTTGCGCGCACGCTCGTAGCGACGCAGCAGCAGGTGCTCGCCGATATCGCTGCCGGCCGGCGCCTCACCCAGCACACGCGCCAGTTCACGGGCATCCTGAAAGCCAAGATTGACGCCCTGCCCGGCAAGCGGATGCACATTATGGGCAGCATCGCCGATCAGCGCGAGACGATGGCTGGCGATACGCTCCAGATGCAGCAGGCGCAGCGGGAAGGCCGCTGCCGGTGTGATCAGCTCGAGCCGGCCAAGCGCATGTTCGCCAGCCTCGGCCACACGCTCGCACAGCGTCGCGGCATCCAGCGTGAGCAGCGCATCCGCCTGTTCATCCCAGGTCGACCACACCATGGACACGCGCCGACCGGGCAAGGGCAGCCACGCCAGAATGCCGTCGGGAAAGAACCACTGCCGGGCAACGCCGTCGTGCGGCTGCTCGGTTGCGAAATTGGCGACGACCCCCTTCTGCCGGTACAGCCGTGGTGCGGCGCCGATGCCGGCTTGCTGGCGCACCCAGGAGTTGGCGCCATCCGCACCGACCACGAGCGGCGCGCTCAGCACGCGGCCGTCGGCCAGCGTCAGGCGCGCGGCGTCATCGTCGAGCTGCAAGGCGGTCGGCTCTGCCGGCGCGATCACGTCGATGGCGTCGCAGCCCTGCACCGACTGCCACAGGGCGGCCTGCAACAGGCGGTTTTCGAGGATGCAAGCAAGCTCCTCTGTACGAATTTCATCCGCGCTGAATTCGAGCACCGAAGACCGGCGATCGCCCGCCACCCGCATGCGTTCGACGGCGCATAGCCGGCCCGCATCCATATGCTGCCAGGCGCCGATATCGGTCAGAAAACGGCGACTGCCTGGGCTGATCGCATAGATGCGCACATCCCAGCTGTCGTCCTGCGGCAAGGGCTGTGGTGGTCGCCCCTCCAGCAAGGCGATGCGACGGCCACTGTCACGCAGAGCGGCCGCCAGACTGGCGCCGACCAGGCCGGCGCCGACGATAATGAGGTCGTAGGAGGTCATTTTCCGCTGCCAAACACCATATGTTGGGTAAACCGCCTGCGTGCCGCCGGCAGCAGATCGAGCGCCACCAAGCCTGTCCCACGCGCAGTGCTCAGCAAGGAGCCGTGCAAACCGAACAGCTTGATCAGACTATCGGTAAAGGCGGTGGTTGCCGTCACATCGCGCGCGCGGCGGCGCTGATAACGCTGCAGCATGTCGCTATTACCGATTTCGCCGCGTGGGCACGCCTTGATCTCCAGCGCCAGATCCAGCGCGTCGCGCAGCCCGAGATTGGCGCCCTGCCCGGCAACCGGATGCAGCACCTGGGCCGCGTTGCCGATCAACGCCGTACGGGTGGTGACCGGCTGTACCAGGCGCTTCAGCGCCAACGGGAAAGCCACACGCGGGCCGGCGCCGACAAAGCGCCCTGCCCGGTCACCAAATGCCTGCTGCAAGCGCTCGATGAATACCTCGTCCGTCAGAGCAAGCCATTCCGGCGCGACGGCGCTGTCTCGCGTCCATACCAGAGCAAAGCCGTCGCCATGCGGCAGCAGCGCCATCGGGCCATCCACATCGAAGCGCTCGTAGGCCACGCCACGATGCGGCTTGTCGCTTCGCACATTGCAGACGATGGCATGCTGGCCGTAGTCGTGCTCACGCCGTTCAATGCCGGGCAGTTGGGTCAGCCCCTTGCCGCCATCGGCCACCACGACCAGGCCCGCCGTCAGCAGGCGTACCTCGCCACCCTGCCGCACGCGTAGGGCTGCATACCCGGACAAGAGCTTGATCTCGTCGAGTGCGACACCAGTGACGTAGTGGCAGGGGCCATCCTGCAAGGCCTGCTCGCAGGCGCGGGCCAGGCTGCTGTAATTGACCACATAGCCCAGGGCCGGCAGCCGCAGCTCATCACAGCTCAGGGTGGCATGGCCGAACCCATCGCGCTGCGACACGTGCACGGTTTCGATCGCCGTGCCATCACCGATCTGGCGCCAGACGCCGAGCTTGTCCAGGGCGTCGATACTGCCGTAGGACAAGGCCAGCCCGCGCGGGTCGGCGCCGACCGGCTCGCTGCGTGCTTCGAGCACCGCCACTGCGAGGCCGCTGTCGCATAGGGCGAGAGCCAGTGCCGCGCCAACCGGGCCACCGCCGACGATGGCGATATCGAGATGTTCGGGAAGTCGTGCTAGCGAGGAAATCATCATTGAACCATCAGCTTGAGAAAGGTATCGGCCTCAGTGGCCGAGCATCAGGGCTTCGATGTCGTCCACCCGCTTGGGTGTGGCGGCGGTCAGGTTGTCGCAGCCCTGCGCGGTGATCACCACATCGTCTTCGATGCGAATACCGATATTCCAGTATGCCTCGGGCACGCCGTCGGCTGGACGAATATAGAGGCCGGGCTCCACCGTCAACGCCATGCCCGGCTCGAATACCCGCCAGGCACCGCTTTGCTTGTAATCGCCGACATCATGGACGTCCATGCCGATCCAGTGCCCGGTGCGATGCATGTAGAACTGCCGGTAGGCTTCCGACTCGATCACGCCATCGACGGTACCGGACAGCAACTTGAGGTCCAGCATGCCCTGCACCAGCACTCGGACAGCGGCATCGTGCGGCTGGTTCCAGTGCTGGCCCGGGCGGCAGGCCTCGATGGCCGCTTCCTGCGCGGCCAGCACAATCTCATAGGCGGCCCGCTGCGGCCCGCTGAAGCGCCCGTTGACCGGAAAGGTGCGGGTGATGTCGCTGGCGTAGCCCGCGTATTCGCAGCCAGCGTCGATCAGTAGCAGGTCGCCGTCCGCCAGCACGGCATGATTGTCACCATAATGCAGCACGCAGGCATTGGCACCACCGGCGACGATGCTGCCATAGGCCGGCGAGCGGCTGCCCTGACGGCAAAACTCGTGCAGCAGTTCGGCCTCGATCTGGTATTCGAACATGCCGGGCCGGGTGGTGCGCATGGCCCGCATGTGGGCATCGCGTGAAATCTCGGCGGCACGGCGCATCAATGCGAGCTCGTGCTCATCCTTGAACAGGCGCATATTGCCGACCAGACGCCGCAAGTCGGCGAACTGCTCGGGTGCGCTTACACCGCTTCGTGCCCGCCCGCGCACCGTATTGACCCAGCCGATCAGGCGCGCATCCCAGCGCACATCGTCGCCAAGCAGGCTGTACAGCGACGGTTGGTTCTCCAGCAGCGACGGCATCAGCTCGTCGAGCCTGGCGATCGGATAGGCCTCGTCGAAGCCAAACAACGATTTCGCCGCATCGGGGCCGTGGCGGAAGCCGTCCCAGATCTCGCGTTCCATGTCCTTTTCGCGGCAAAACAGGATGCTGCGCGGCGATTCGCCGGCCATCAGCACCAGCACGGCCTCAGGCTCGGGAAACGCCGTCAGGTAGTGGAAGGTGCTGTCGTAACGGAACGGAAAGTGGTTGTCGGCGTTACGCACCTGCTCCGGCGCGGTGGCAACAACCGCCACGCCCTGTCCGATCAAGCCGGCCAGCCTGGCGCGGCGGGCAATGTGCGGGGCAATGGTGAGCATGCTCTCTGGTCGATCTTGGCTATTCATTGGCGCTGGCGGGTGCCTTCCAGTGCAATCAAGGGCAGGCCCGCCAAGTACGCCATTATATGGGATCACGGCGAGCCCTATCCGCCAGCGATCCGCAATATTTTACCGGCGATCCAGCCGCAGCCCCCGGGCTCAGTGGCCGCAACGTGGCGATTACCCAACAAAAAACCGGCGGATTCCGCCGGTTTTTGCAGATGGCTCGCCGTCGAGCCTACTTCTTTTTGTCGCCCGGCACGGCTGCCGGCGCTGCCGGTTTGGCCGCAGGCTTGGCAGCCGGTGCGGCTGTCTTGCCCCCGACCGACACGTCGGCCTTGATCTTGCTGAACGTGCCTTCCTTGATGCCGGGCACCTTCATCAGGTCTTCCGGCGTCTTGAATGGGCCATTCTTGCTGCGATAGTCGATGATGGCCTTGGCCTTGCCTGGCCCGATTCCCTTCAGCGCCTCGAGCTGCTGCTGATTGGCGGTATTCAGGTCGACCGCGGCGAATGCCGAGGTGGCAAATGCCAAAGCCATGGTGAGAGCAAGCAGAATTCTTTTCATTCAATCACTCCTTGTGGGGCAAACGAAACAAGAATGTTCCGAGAATCAGCCTAGATAAGCCCCCCGCAGAATGCAAGGTTCAGCCTGTCATCAGGCTGAACCTTCTGCTTACTCGTCGTCTCCGCCGGCGGCCTGGGAGTCATCGGCGGCATCGACACACGAGTCGCCGTCCTCATCATCCCCATCGCTCTCGATGACCTTTTCCAGGCCGGAAAGCGTTTCGCCTTCGTCCAGGTTGATCAGCCGCACACCTTGCGCAGCGCGGCCAGTAGCGCGGATTTCCGCGACACCGGTACGGATCAGCACACCGCCGGTGGTGATCAGCATCACCTCGTCGCGGTCTTCGACCAGCGTCGCAGCGACCAGCTTGCCGTTGCGCTCCGAGGTGTCGATCGCGATCACGCCTTGCGTGCCACGGCCCGAGTGGCGGTACTCGGACACCAGCGTGCGCTTGCCATAGCCATTTTCGGTCGCGGCCAGCACGTAGAGCTCGTCGTTCGGCACCACCATCAGCGAGATGACCTGAGCACCATCGGGCAGGCGCATGCCGCGCACGCCGCGGGCGCCACGGCCCATGGCGCGGACTTCATCCTCGTCGAAACGCACCGCCTTGCCTTCATCCGAGCACAGCATGATCTGGCTGTTGCCGTTGGTGATGGCGACGCCGATCAGGTGATCGCCTTCGTCCAGGTCGACGGCGATGATGCCGCGTTTCAGCGGGCGCGAGAAATCGGACAGTGGCGTCTTCTTCACCGTGCCGAAGCTCGTGGCGAAGAAGATATAGTGGTCGTCGGTGAATTCCTTGACCGGCAGAATCGCGTTGATCTTCTCCCCGTCCTGCAGCGGCAGCACGTTGACGATGGGCTTGCCGCGCGAGGCGCGCCCGCCCTGCGGCACTTCGTAGACCTTGACCCAGTAGACGCGGCCCAGGCTGGAGAAGCACAGCACGTAATCGTGCGTGTTGGCGATGAACAGGTTGTCGATGAAATCGTCTTCCTTCGTCGCAGCCGCCTGCTTGCCGCGGCCGCCGCGCCGTTGCGCGCGGTAGTCGTCGAGCGGCTGCGCCTTCATGTAACCGCCGTGCGACAGGGTGACCACCATGTCCTGCGGCGTGATCAGGTCTTCGAGGCTGATGTCCTCGCCGAACGGGATGATTTCCGAGCGGCGCGCATCACCGAACTGCTGCTTGGTCTCGGCCAGCTCGTCGGCGATGATCTGCGTGACGCGCTCGGGCTTGGAGAGGATGTCGAGCAGGTCGACGATACGGTCCATCACTTCGCGGTATTCGGCCTGCAGCTTGTCCTGTTCCAGGCCGGTCAGGCGTTGCAGACGCATGTCGAGAATGGCCTGGGCCTGCGTATCGGACAGCCTGTAGCCGTTGGCCTTGAGGCCAAACTCGGGCGACAGCCACTCGGGCCGGGCCGAATCGCCGGCAACGCGCGCCAGCATGTCTTCGACGAGCGCCGAGCGCCATTCGCGCGACATCAGCGCGAGCTTGGCTTCAGGCGGGGTCGGCGAGGCCTTGATCAGCGCGATCACCTCGTCAACGTTGGACAGTGCAACCGCCAGGCCTTCCAGGATGTGGGCACGCTCGCGCGCCTTTTTCAGCTCGAACACCGTGCGGCGCGTCACCACTTCGCGGCGATGGCGCAGGAAGCACTCGAGGATCTGCTTCAGGTTCAACAGGCGCGGCTGGCCGTCGACCAGCGCCACCATATTCATGCCGAAGGTGCATTGCAGCTCGGTCTGCTTGAACAGGTTGTTGAGCACTACCTCGGGCATTTCGCCGCGCTTGAGCTCGATATAGACGCGCATGCCGGATTTGTCCGACTCGTCGCGCAGGTCCGAGATGCCCTCGATGGACTTGTCGCGCACGAGCTCGGCGATCTTCTCCAGCAAGGTCTTCTTGTTGACCTGATAGGGCAGCTCGTCGACGATGATCGCCTGCTTGTCCTTGCTGACCTCTTCGAAGTGGGTGCGGGCGCGCATCACCACGCGGCCACGGCCGGTGCGATAGCCTTCGCGCACGCCGCTGATGCCATAGATGATGCCAGCCGTCGGGAAGTCTGGTGCCGGGATGATGTCGATCAACTCGTCGAGCGTGATGTCCGAATTGCGCAGCAAGGCAAGGCAGCCATCGATCACTTCGTTGAGGTTGTGCGGCGGTACGTTGGTGGCCATGCCGACCGCGATACCGGAGCTACCGTTGATCAAGAGGTTGGGCAGCCGGGTGGGCAGCACCAGCGGCTCGAGTTCCTTGCCGTCGTAGTTGGGCCCGAAATCGACGGTTTCCTTGTCGATGTCGGCCATCAGTTCGGTCGAGATCTTTTCGAGACGGCACTCGGTGTAACGCATCGCGGCGGCATTGTCGCCGTCGATCGAGCCGAAGTTGCCCTGGCCATCGATGAGCGGGTAGCGCAGGCTGAAATCCTGCGCCATACGCACCAGCGTGTCGTAGATCGCGCTGTCGCCGTGCGGGTGGTATTTACCCATCACTTCGCCGACGATACGCGCACATTTCACATAAGGACGGTTCCAGAAATTGCTGGATTCGTGCATCGCGAACAACACACGGCGGTGAACCGGTTTCAAACCATCCCGTACATCAGGTAGCGCGCGGCCGACGATCACGCTCATGGCGTAATCGAGGTAGCTCTTGCGCATCTCTTCTTCGAGGCTGACGGGGATCGTTTCTTTGGCGAACTGTTCCATTTAGAATTCTGGTGGCCTGCAACGAAAAAATAGCGTCAATTTTAGCATGCCGGTCGCTTCCCGACCAAACCGCGCTAGGTCGCGCGGGCAGCGGGTTTTGCAAAAAAACAACAGTTGCGGCCCGGTTTCACATTCCAGCCACATTCCGTTTGGTATGCTTCGGGCTTTGCAGCTATCCTTAGGACGTTGCCGGGATTGGGGCCTGCAGGAGGTCTCGCCGCGAAAACGCTAGCGGCGAAGAAGGCACCAAAAGCAACCCGTGGGATAAAAACATCTGGGTGTGACCCTATTTCAGTCAGGAGAAAACAACATGACCAACAAACTGATCAAGTCCGTGTTGGCAGCGTCGCTGGCAATGGCCGGCTTTGCCGCTCAAGCTCACGACGGCTACACGGTTGACCAGCAGACCAACGCAGTCGTCAAGAACAGCTACAGCGAATGCTGGCGCACTGGCTTCTGGACCAAGGAAAACGCATTCGAAGAGTGCGATGCCAACCTGATGCCGCCGAAGCCCGCCGCTGCCCCCGCACCGGCTCCTGTAGTAGAAGCACCGGCTCCGGCCCCTGCTCCGGCACCGGCCAAGCCGAAGATCGAACACTTCTCGCTGCAAGCTGACGTGCTGTTCGCGTTCAACGGCGACAAGCTGTCCGACGATGGCAAGAAGGCCCTGGACCAGATCACCGCTGATGCCCTGGCCGAGCACGTGAAGTCCATCGAAGGCACGATCAACGTCGAAGGTCACACCGACCGCATCGGCAGCGACAAGTACAACAAGGCACTGTCCGAGCGTCGCGCTGGCGCCGTGAAGGAGTACCTGGTGAGCAAGGGCCTGCCGGCAGACAAGATCACGACCGAAGGCTATGGCAAGACCAAGCCGGTTACCAAGCCTGAAGATTGCAAGGGCAAGAAAGTGACCAAGAAGCTGAAGGAATGCCTGCAGCCTGACCGTCGCGTCGAAATCGACCTGAAGGGCACCAAGGCCGTCAAGTAAGCCGGTTCCCGCGCCTGACGAAGCCCCGGCCCAGCCGGGGCTTTGCATTTCTGCCAGGGAACCACAAAGGCATTTCGTGATTCATAATCGCACCATGAAAAAGACTCGTCATCTCCTCGCCCTATGGGCATGCCTCCCGCTCGCCGCGCAGGCCGGTGCCATCGACCAGCTCAAGGCCTTCGTGGCCGGCACCAGCTCGCTACGGGCGGACTTCAGCCAGCAGGTGTCCGGCCAGCGCAGCGCCAAGCAGACCTCGAGCGGCACATTGTCGTTGCAGCGGCCGGGCAAGTTCCGCTGGGTCTACACCAAGCCCTATGAGCAACTGATCGTCGGCGATGGCAGCAAGCTGTGGCTCTACGACAAGGATATCGAGCAGGTCACGATGAAGAAGCTCGACCAGGCGCTGGGCTCGAGCCCGGCTGCATTGCTGGCCGGCAGCAACGACATCGACAAGGCCTACACGCTCAAGGAAGCGGGCCGCAGCGACGCGGTGGAATGGCTAGAGGCAACGCCCAAATCGAGCGACTCGACCTTCCAGAGCGTGCGCATGGGCTTCACCCAGAACGAGCTGCAGCTCATGGAGCTCAAGGACAACTTCGGCCAGACCACGCTGATCCGCTTCACGAAGCTGGAAAAGAACCCCAAGCTCGGCGCCGACCTGTTCCGTTTCACCCCGCCCAAGGGCGTGGACGTCATCAGTGACTGACCTGTTCAGCGACAAGCCGCGCGAGCCGCTGCCCGAGCGGCTGCGGCCGCGCAGCATCGACGACGTGATCGGCCAGCGCCACCTGCTCGGCCCGGGCAAGCCGCTGCGCCTCGCCTTCGAGGCCGGCAAGCCGCACTCGATGATCCTGTGGGGCCCGCCAGGCGTGGGCAAGACCACGCTGGCGCGACTCATGGCGACGGCCTTCGATGCGGAATTCATCCCGCTGTCGGCCGTCTTCTCGGGCGTGAAGGACATCCGCGAGGCGATGCTGCAGGCGGAGGCGGCACTGGCCCAATACGGCCGCCACACCATCCTGTTCGTCGACGAGGTGCACCGTTTCAACAAGTCGCAGCAGGATGCCTTCCTGCCCTATGTCGAGCGCGGGCTGGTGACCTTCATCGGCGCCACGACGGAAAACCCGAGCTTCGAGGTCAATTCCGCGCTGCTGTCGCGGGCACAGGTTTATGTATTGCAGTCGCTCACCGACGACGAGCAGCGCGAACTGTTCGCGCGCGCGGTGGCCAGCGCCATGCCCGAGCTGCAATTCGACGACGCCGCACGCGACACGCTGATCGGTTATGCCGACGGCGATGCGCGCCGCCTCTTGAACCTGCTCGAACAATGCGAGACAGCCGCCCGCACGCGCAAGCTGACCTCGCTCGACGCGGCCTTCATCGGCGAGACGCTCTCGATCAACGCCCGCCGCTTCGACAAGGGTGGCGACGCCTTCTACGACCAGATATCGGCGCTGCACAAGTCGGTGCGCGGCTCCAACCCCGATGCCTCGCTATACTGGCTTACGCGCATGCTCGACGGCGGTTGCGATCCGCTCTATGTGGCGCGGCGGCTGGTGCGCATGGCGATCGAAGACATCGGCCTTGCTGACCCGCGCGCCTGGCGCGTCACGCTCGATGCCTGCGAGACGTTCGAGCGCCTGGGCAGCCCGGAAGGGGAGCTGGCGCTGGCCCAAGCCGTGCTCTATCTCGCCGTGGCGCCCAAGAGCAATGCCGGCTACATGGCGTTCAAGGCAGCCAAGCGTTTCATCGAGCAGGACAAGTCACGGCCGGTGCCGATGCATCTGCGCAATGCACCGACCAAGCTGATGAAGGAGCTTGGCATGGGGCACGAATACCGCTATGCCCACGACGAGCCGCACGCTTATGCCGCCGGGGAAACCTACCTGCCGGATGGCCTCGACGGCCTGAGCTGGTATGAGCCGACGCCGCGCGGGCTGGAAGGCAAAATTGCCGAGAAACTGGCGTTTCTGCGAGAATTGGACGCAAACGCCAAACAAGACAAGTAACAGGACGCCCCATGCTAGACATTCAACTGCTCCGCAACGACCTCGACGGTGTCGCGGCACGCCTCGCCGCACGCGGCTTCCAGCTCGATACCGAGGCATTCGCCGCACTCGAGAACGAACGCAAGTTCCTGCAGACCCGCACCCAGGAGCTGCAGGCCAAGCGCAATGCCACCTCCAAGCAGATCGGCATCGCCAAGTCGAAGGGCGAGGACGTCAGCGCGATCATGGCCGAAGTCGCCAGCCTCGGCGACGAACTGAAGGCCGCCGAAGTAAGTCTCGCCGCACTGCAGGACAAGCTCAACGACCTGCTGCTGAACATCCCCAACCTGCCTCACGAATCGGTGCCCGCAGGCAGTGATGAGGCCGGCAATGTGGAAGTGCGCCGCTGGGGCACGCCGCGCCAGTTCGATTTCGAGGTCAAGGATCACGTCGACATCGGCACCCCGCTCGGCCTCGACTTCGATACCGGCGCCAAGCTTTCGGGTGCCCGCTTCACGCTGCTGCGTGGCCAGATCGCGCGCCTGCACCGCTCGCTTGCACAGTTCATGCTCGACACGCAGACCGGCGAGCACGGCTATTCCGAGACCTACACCCCGTATATCGTCAACCCGGAAGTGCTGTACGGCACCGGCCAGCTGCCGAAATTCGCCGAGGACATGTTCCGCGTCGAAAAAGGCGGCGACGACAACAAGATCACCCAGTACTTGATCTCGACCTCCGAGATCTCGCTCACCAATACCGTGCGCGATACGCTGCTCAAGGCCGACGAGCTGCCGATCAAGCTGACCGCACACTCGCCCTGCTTCCGCTCCGAGGCGGGCTCCTACGGCCGCGACACGCGCGGCATGATCCGCCAGCACCAGTTCGACAAGGTCGAGATGGTGCAGATCACCCAGCCCGAGCTGTCGTATGCCGCGCTGGAGGAAATGGTCGGCCATGCCGAGACCATCCTGCAGAAGCTTGGCCTGCCCTACCGCGTGGTCGCGTTGTGCACCGGCGACATGGGCTTCTCCGCCGCCAAGACCTATGACCTCGAAGTCTGGCTGCCGGCGCAGAACACCTATCGCGAGATTTCCTCGTGCTCGAACTGCGAAGCGTTCCAGGCCCGCCGCATGCAGGCCCGCTTCAAGAACGACGCCGGCAAGAACGAGCTGGTGCATACACTGAACGGCTCGGGCCTGGCCGTCGGCCGTACCCTGGTCGCGGTCCTCGAGAACTACCAGAACGCGGACGGCAGCGTCACCGTGCCCGAAGCCTTGCGCCCCTATATGGGCGGGATCGCGCGCATCGGCTGACGCCTGGCGCGACACGGTACAAATCAAGGCAGCCCCGAGGGCTGCCTTTTTTCTTGCCTGCAACCCCTGCAATGGTTGGCGATAGGCCCGAGCTATCCGGCGCATTGGTAAATACAAACGCCAATTACATTGCTCACAATCTAATTATTTGCAATCATAACCTCATACGATCGCAGCAACCGATCTTCGATCAACCTCATGGAGAATCAATGATGAAAGCGCTCTACCAAGCCCGTGCAACTGCCGTGGGTGGCCGCGAAGGCCATGCAAGAACCGACGATGGCAAACTCGAGGTGTCGCTGGCCCTGCCGCGCGAACTCGGCGGCAACGGCAATGGCACGAACCCCGAGCAACTGTTTGCAGCCGGCTATGCAGCCTGCTTCGAGAATGCGGTGCGCCACGTGGCGCGCCTGCAGAAGAAGACGATTACCGCCTCGTCGGTCACGGCCACAGTCGGTATCGGGCCGAACGAATCGGGTGGTTTCGGGCTCGAGGTCGCGCTCGATGTGCGACTCGAAGGGATAGAACGCAGCGATGCCGAGATGCTGGTAAAAATCGCACACGAGCAGGTCTGCCCCTACTCCAATGCTACACGCGGCAATATTCCGGTCACCGTTACGCTGGCGTGAACGACAGCCACAAAAAAAGGCAGCCAGTTGGCTGCCTTTTTTCCGTTTCAAGCAGGGCTTAAACGCGCTTCTTGAATTCGTTGGTGCGGGTGTCGATTTCGATCTTGTCGCCGATTTCCACGAATGCGGCAACTGGGATTTCGAAAGTCGTGCCCTTCAGGCGTGCCGGCTTCAGCACCTTGCCCGAGGTGTCGCCGCGTACGGCCGGCTCGGTGTACTCGACTTCGCGCACGATGGTGGTCGGCAGTTCAACCGAGATGGCCTTGCCGTCGTAGAAGGTAACCTGGCAGACATCTTCCATGCCGTCGCAGATGAAGTTGAGCGTGTCGCCGAGGTTTTCGGCTTCGACTTCGTACTGGTTGTACTCGGTGTCCATGAATACATACAGCGGATCAGCGAAGTAGGAGTAGGTGCAATCCTTGCGGTCGAGGTTGACGACGTCGAACTTTTCGTCAGCCTTGTAAACCGATTCGGTCGCGGCGCCCGACAGCAGGTTCTTCAACTTCATCTTGACGACGGCAGCGTTACGGCCGGACTTGTTGTACTCGGTCTTCTGCACGACCATCGGGTCGCTGCCGATCATCACGACGTTGCCTGCGCGGAGTTCTTGTGCGGTTTTCATGTTGAGTCCTGTTACCTATTTCTAATCAGAGAGTTGCCGCCTGTTTCAGCCGGGGCTGCGCTTGCCTGGAAACAGGCGACCCGGCCGACCGCGCCACTGCGGCAACCGGAATAATTTTACAAAACATATCATTATAGCCGACTTTGACTGAAGCGCGCCAGATTACCGGCAAGATCGCCGAGCGTGCGCAGACTGGCGGCCCAGCCCTCGCCGTGGCGGGCGAGCTCCGTGTCGAGTGTGGCAAACGCGGGCCACGCATGGTCGACCTCGCCGTCGCCATTCCACGCATGCCACATGCGCCTGACCGTCTCGGCCTGCCCTGCCGGTAGGGCGGCGCAATAAAGCGCGAGGAATGCATCGAGCTTGGCGCGATGCGCGTCGTCTTCCTGCGGATAGATGTGCCAGACGAAGGGGCGCCCGGCCCACTGCGCGCGCACGAACGAGTCTTCGCCGCGAACGAAGTTGATGTCGCAACACCATAGCAGCCTGTCGTAATCGGGCTGCTCGACAAAGGGCAGGATATGCGCCGTCAACGCCCCGAGCCGCCAGCAGTCACCTGCCTGCGACGGTGCGCCAAAGCGCGCGGCCAGCCGCTCGGCGGCCCTACCTTCCGGGATCAGCGCGCGAACGGGCCGCGGCGAATGGCGCCAGGCATCGAACAGCGCGTCCAGCGCCGGGTTGGCATAGGAGAACAGGGACACACACAGCTCGCCGGCCATCAACGCAGGTACACCCAGGCGCGCCAGGAAGGCTTGCCTGGCGGCGTGGTCGAAGCCGGCACGAGCCCGCTCCAGATCGCCCTCGCACAGCAGGCCGCCGGTGCCGGCCTCGAAGCCGGGGAAGAAGAAATACTTGGTCAGCGGCAGGCGCGGATGGCGCGAGACCATGGCGTGACAGTCGCGCACCCAGGGCTCGGCGCTCAGGTATTCGAGGTTGATCCAGAGCGGTGGCACGCCCCGCGCGGCCATGGCCTCGACGAAACCGGCCGGCAGCTCGCAGGCGAACGCCTCGATCACGACATCACCGGGCTGCCGCGCCGGCAAGGGCTCTGCCCAATGCAGCACCTCGACGCCCTGCACCATCTGCTCGCGCGATTCTGGCGCCACGTCCGGGCAGATGCGCGCGAAGCTCGCCAGATCGTCCACCCACAGCCTGGCCGCAACGCCGTGCTCACGCTCTAGCTGGCGCGCGAGCCGCCAGCACACGCCGATATCGCCGAAGTTGTCGACGACGGCGCAGAAGATGTCCCAGACCGGTTTCATGGCTCGGCACGATAGCACTACCCTCCTGCTGCGAGAAGACATCCGCGCGCCGCGCAGCCCCTGCGACACGGGCACAGTCCTGAGCCGGCCATTCACCAATGCCTTGCGCAGTCATCTGACACGCGCCCGGCCTGCCCAGTTTGCCTGGCTTTCACGCACCAGCCGCGCTCGATGCGCCCATTCGCGCCGGGGCCGCTTACACGGCGCCCCGCTTGCCGTTACACTGCGCCCAGTCCCCCTTTGCTTGCCTGCGATGAATTACCTGAGCCAGACCCTGCTTTTCCTGACGGCCGCCGTGGTGGTGGTGCCGCTGTTTCGCCGACTCGGGCTCGGCGCCGTGCTGGGCTACCTGATCGCCGGCGTCATCATCGGCCCCTGGGGCCTCAAGCTGATCGGCAATGTCGATGCCATCCTGCACCTGTCGGAACTCGGCGTGATCCTGCTGCTGTTCGTGATCGGCCTCGAGCTGCAGCCCTCGCGCCTGTGGGTGTTGCGGCGCCCGGTGTTCGGGCTCGGCGCGGCGCAGGTCGCACTCAGCGGCCTGGCACTCGGCGCGGCCGGCATGTGGCTCGGCCTATCGTGGAAAGCAGCGCTGGTGGCCGGGCTTGGGCTCGCCATGTCGTCGACCGCCTTCGTGCTGCAGACGCTCGCCGAGCGCGAGGAGCTGACCGCGCGCCACGGCCGCGACGCCTTCGCCATCCTGTTGTTCCAGGATCTGTCGGTGATCCCGCTATTGGCGCTGCTGCCGCTGCTGACGCCGATCCGCGAGGTGGACAACAGCAACGACCTGGTCGATGCCGCACGTGCCATCGGCACCGTGCTGGCGGTCGTCATCGGCGGGCGCCACCTGCTGCGGCCGACCTTCAAGATCGTCGCGCGCAGCGGCAGCCGCGAGCTGTTCACCGCCGCGGCCTTGCTGGTGGTGATCGGCAATGCGGCGCTGATGGAATGGGCCGGCCTGTCGATGTCGCTCGGGGCCTTTCTCGCCGGCGTGCTGCTGGCCGACTCCGAATATCGCCACGAGCTCGAAGCCAATATCGAGCCGTTCAAGGGGCTGCTGCTCGGGCTGTTCTTCATGGCGGTCGGCATGTCGGCCAACCTCGGCGTGGTGCGGCATCACCCGCTCGGCATCCTGGCGATCACGCTCGGGCTGATGCTGATCAAGACACTGATCCTGATCGTCGTCGCACGTATCAGCGGCGCCAACCGCGACAGCGCGGTCAAGCTCGGTTTCGCCATGGCCCAGGGCGGCGAATTCGCCTTCGTGCTGTTCGGCGTCGCCGAGCAGTTCAAGATCCTGTCGTCGAACCTCGCCGACGTGCTGGTGGTGGCCGTCACCGCCTCGATGCTGCTGGCGCCCTTCCTGTTCATCGCCTACGACAAGCTACTGGCCCGTATGATCAGCAAGCCCGCCGCGCCAGAATTCGACGCGATCCAGGACGACGGCCGGCCGGTGATCATCGCCGGCTTCGGCCGCTTCGGGCAGATCGTGGCGCGCGTGCTGGCGACGCATCACATCCCCTTCACTGCGCTCGAAAAGAGCCCGCAGCAGGTGGACTTCGTGCGCCGCTTCGGTAACCAGCTGTATTACGGCGACGCCTCGCGCCTCGATCTGCTCGAAGCGGCTGGCGTGGGCCGGGCGCGGCTGTTCGTGCTGGCCATCGACGATGTCGAGGCCTCGATCAAAACTGCCGAGCTGATGCGCCGCCATTTCCCGCAGGTGCCAGTGCTGGCGCGCGCGCGCAACCGTTTTCATGCCTACAAGCTGCTCGATGCCGGCGTGCAGACGTTCTACCGCGAGACATTCGGCTCGAGCCTCGACATGGCGCGCGACGTGCTCGTCGGGCTCGGCTTCGAGAGCGCGCACGCGCGCCGCATCATCCGCACCTTCCGCAAGGCGGACCTGGCGCTGCTCGAACGCCAGCACGCGGTGTACCAGGACGAGAACCTGCTGATCCAGACCTCGCAGCAGGCGATGGAAGAGCTCAAGCACCTGTTCGAAACCGATGCTGCCGCGCAGGAAAATGATTCAAAAAACTGACTGACTCAGACCAATCTCTTCGCTATCAACCGCCATGCGCTTAGGCTAATCTGCTTGCAAGCGCCAATACGTGCGCCGAACTCACTGAGGAACGCAACGTGATCATCATCAGAAAAGCAGAAGAACGTGGCCATGCAAACTTTGGCTGGCTCGACAGCCGCCACAGCTTCTCTTTCGGCAGCTATTACGACAAGCGCTACATGGGCTTCTCGGACCTGCGCGTGATCAACGACGACCGCATCAACGCCGGCTCGGGTTTCGACACGCACCCGCACAGCGATATGGAGATCATCTCCTACGTGCTCGACGGCGCGCTCGCGCACCGCGACTCGGCCGGCAACGGCTCGGTGATCGAGCCGGGTGACGTGCAGCTGATGAGCGCGGGCTGGGGTATCGCGCATAGCGAGTTCAATCACGCGGAACAGGCGCAGACGCACTTCCTGCAGATCTGGATCATGCCCAATCAGCGCGGCACGCGCCCGGGCTACCAGCAGCAGCGCTTCAGCGACGCCGACAAGCGCGGCCGGCTGCAGCTGATCGTGTCGCCCGATGGTGCCGACGGCTCGTTGACCATCCGACAGGACATGCGGCTCTATGCGGCACTGCTCGACGGCGACGAGGCCATCGACTTCCCCCCGGCGCCGGGACGCAAGCTGTGGCTGCAGCTCGCGCGCGGCAGCGCACGCGTCAACGGCCAGATGCTGCAGGCTGGCGACGGCGCCGCGCTCATCGACGAGGCAACCGTGCGGCTCGATGCCGGGCAGGACGCGGAGCTGCTGCTGTTCGACCTGGCCGGCTGAGCTTGCGGCGGCATGGCCGGGCAGCCTATAACCCATAGGGTATGTATTGCCGTCGCTGTGCCGGCCGGTCCCCGCGACAGGCCGGCACAGCGGGTGACACCGCTTTCGGAACAGGCCACCCCGACATGCAAGCGCAAGACGACTCGCCGGAACTGGAAACGCTGCGCGCACGCAACGAGCGGCTGCAGGCGGTGCAGCAGTCGCTATTCCATATCAGCGAGCTAGCCAGCTCCTGCCGGCAGCTCGACACCTTTTTCCCCAAGGTGCACGCCGAGCTTGCGAGCCTGATCTACGCCGAGAATTTTTACATCGCGCTGTACGACAGCCGGCAGCGGGCGCTGCGCTACCCTTATTTCATCGACATCCAGGAAGACCACCCACCGCCGCCGGGCAGCCTGTTTCCGATCGGCGACGAGCGCGATTCGCCGACCGCCGTGGTGATCAAGCGTGGCGCGCCGCTGATGATGAGCCGCGCCGAGGATGAGGCCATGACGCGCGCCGATCTGCTCGGCGGCTCCGGCCCCGTCGCCGAGTACTGGATGGGCATCCCGCTGCGCAACGCTGCCGGCGAGGTCATCGGCGCCGTGGTGGTGCAGACCTACAGCGCCGAGCACATGTACAGCGACGAGGACAAATCGCTGTTCGCGGTGTTCGCGAGCCATATCGCACTGGCGATCGACCGCGTGATGCGCATGGCGACACTGGAACAGGAGGTGGCGGAACGCACCGCCGCGCTCGCCAGCGAGGTGGCGCAACGGAAGCGCGCCGCCACCCTGCAGGCCGCCATGTACCGGATCGCCTCACTGAGCACCGACGACATCTCGCTGCCGGAATTCTTCACCAGCGTGCATCGCGTGATCGCCGAGCTGATGTACGCGCGCAACTGCTATGTCGCGCTTTATGCACCCGAGACGCAGACGGTCAGCTTTCCCTACTATGTCGATGAAAAGGGTGCGCCGACGCGCCCCGGCAGCGACCGCCCGCTCGGACGCGGCATGATCGACTATGTGCTGCGCACCGGCGTCGCCCGGCGCGTCGACCAGGCCGGCTTCCGCGCGCTGCTCGATGCGGGTGAGCTGGCCGATGTGAAAGGCAGCCTGGCATTCCGCCGCTGGCTCGGTTGCCCGCTGCTGATCCACGGCGTGGTGCGCGGGGCGGTGGCCATCCAGAGCTATGACGACGAGCACGACTACAGCGACGAGGACCTGGGCCTGCTCAGCTTCGTCGCCAGCCACATCGCCCGCGCCCTCGAACGGCGCCAGGCGGCGGACCAGCTGCAAGCGGCCAACCGCGAGCTGGCCACGCGCACGGTGAAGCTGGAGGCATCGAATCGCGCGCTGGAAGACACACTGGCCACGCTGGAGATGACGCGTGACGAGCTGGTGCGCAGCGAGCGGCTGGCGTCGCTCGGGGCGATGGTGGCCGGCATCGCGCACGAGCTCAACACGCCGATCGGCAACGCCGTCACCGTGTCGAGCGTGCTCGATGCCACCGCCAAGGCGCTGTCGGGCTCGCTGAACGCGGGCACCATCCGTAAATCCGAGCTGATGACCAGGCTCGCCGACATCGAGCACGCGGCCGAGCTGCTGGCGCGCAATCTCGAACGCGCGCAGGAGCAGATCGCCAGCTTCAAGCAGGTGGCGGTCGACCAGACCAGCGAGAAGCGCCGTCCCTTCGACCTGCTCACGCTGGTCAACGAGATCCTGTTGACGCTGCACCCGACGCTTCGCCGCACGCGCCTCGACATCGGCATCGACGTGGCACCGGGGATCGTGATGGACAGCTACCCAGGGCCGCTCGGGCAGGTGCTGTCGAACCTGATCAACAACGCGGTGCTGCATGCCTTCGATGAAGGCGCACCGGGCCACGTCCAGATCAGCGCCAGCCGGCACAACGGGCAGGTGACGCTGAGCGTGGCCGACAACGGCAAGGGGATACTGGCCGAGCACCTGCCGCGCGTCTTCGACCCGTTCTTCACCACGCGCCTGGGCTCGGGTGGCTGCGGGCTCGGGCTGCACATCGTCTATTCCATCGTCCGCACCGTGCTGGGCGGCAGCGTGCGGGTGGAAAGCACGCCCGGTGCCGGCACGCGCTTTACCTTCGAATTGCCGATCGACGCCCCGGCGGCACAGGCGGCGCTCAGTCCGGCAGCCGCTCGACCCTGAGCCGGATAAGCGACGAGGCCTGGGCACGCCGGTTGTCATGCCCGCCCAAGCCGCTGGTTTGGCTCGCGGCCAGCTGCTCCAGCCCGCCGATGCTGATCCACTCGCCGAGCCGGCCCCGCACCGTGGTCGTGAGCTGCTGCCCCGACACACCGCCCAGCCGGTTCAGCGCCTCCCGGCTCACCGCCAGCTCAAGCGTAATCTGCGCGCCCTGCAGCTGCGGGCGCACATAGAAGCCGGTGCTGGCCTGCACCAGCATCGAGCCAGTCGGCCCCCGCGACGGCACGACACGGCTGGCGCCGAGCTGGATCTCGGCGATGCCGCCATCAACGGCCTGCACGCGCTGGGTGATGCCATCGCGGCTCAGGCTGTCGCGGTCGCGGATTTCCGCCAGCAGCGCGCCGCCGGCACCGCGCTCGTGGATCACCAGCGAGCCGTCGACACCGACACCGCGCTCGCGCAGCCTGGCGTCTTCATCCTGCGTCACGCTGATCATCAGGCGCGCCGGCAGCGTATCGAACTGCAACACCAGCCGCTCCAGCTCCTGCAGGCGGACGGGCGAGGCGCTCAGCACCAGCTGCCCCGCCAGCCCGCTGACGCGCTCGTCGGGCTGCAGCAGCGGGCTGAGCAGGGCGACGATGTCGTCGGCCGAACGGTAGTGGATCGGCAATACATACAGCGTGTCCGCGAAACAGGCTGTCGCGGCCAACAGGGCGATGGCGAAAAGGCGGCGAAGACGCATGGCAAGACGGGCGGAGGGGTCAGCCCTCATCATAGCAGGCCCACCGGCCCGGCAGCAGGCAGGGGACCAGTGCCACGGCCCAGCGAGGCGCAGGGACCGCCAACGCGTCGCACGGCCTCGATCAAGGCTGATCGGGCACTGCCTCGATAACGGGGGTGGGACACCTGGCGAGGTGTGCTGCCGCATGGAGAAAAAGTGGCCGCGTGGGAGCGCGGCCGGAGATGGGGGGGCGGTTCACTGGCGAGATCGAACCGGGCCGGGCCTGCTGCTGCCCTACCCGATCCGGCTAAACAGCATCAGCCGCCCGCCGGCAGCCCGATGCCCTGCGCCGTCAGGCGGCGGCCAGCGACTTGCGGAAGCGGTTCAGGTCACCCACCGTCTTGAACTCCGAGCCGAACAGGCTGGACAGGTTGCGCAGGATGCCGCCGATCACGCGCTCTTCCCATTCCTTGCCGAACTGGATCTGCTTGTCGAGCCAGCGTTCGAGCCAGTCCGGATCGGGCAGGCGGCTCTGGATGGTGTCGTTGGGGAACAGCGATTCGTTCACATGCAGATTGGTCGGGTGCAGCGGCTTGCCAGCACGGCCGCCGGATGCCATCAGCACGCCGATCTTGGCGAAGGCGCGCTTGGCCTCGATGCCGAACTGCTCGATCGAGCGCTTCATGTACTTGAGGTAGGCACCGCCATGGCGCGCCTCGTCGCGCGAAATCGTCTCGTAAATGAACTTGATGACGGGCTCGGTGTGCCATTCCGACGCACGCCGATACCATTGCGTCAGACGCACCTCGCCGCAGAAATGCAGCATCAGCGTCTCCAGCGCCGGCGCGGGGTCGAACTGGAAGCGCACCGCGTGCAGCTCCTCTTCCGTCGGGTAGAGGTCGGGGCGGAAGCGGCGCAGGTATTCCATCAGCACCAGCGCGTGCTTCTGTTCTTCATAGAACCACACCGACATGAAGGCGGAGAAGTCGCTGTCGTTCTGGTTGTCACGCAGGAACATCTCGGTGGCCGGCAAGGCAGACCATTCGGTGATGGCGTTCATCTTGACCGTCTGCGCTTGCTCGTCGGTCAGCTTGGCGGCCTCGAACTGGCCCCAGGGAATGTCTTCTTGCAGGTTCCAGCGCGCCTTTTCAAGGGACAGGAACAGATCGGGATACAGCATCATCTCACTCCACTGGTGTTATCAACCCGGAACTATACCGCGCAAACAAGACAAGCACATGACGCAAATACTTCAAGCAAACGATTGATTAATATCAACAATCCCACGTTCAAGCAGACTGTTCGACAAGCCGTGGGTAGCGGGCGGCCACAGATCGACGCGACCGGACGGCCCTCTTTCCGGCAAGCTGGCCGGCTGCCGCGCCGCGTCGCGCCCCGTGGGCTATAACCCAGATGGGGCGCCCTGCCCCGCCTCACGCCGACCGCCAGTGCGCATGGAGGATAGCCCCAGATGAACCAACGCGAGATACGTACCGTCGTCATTCCGCTGGAAATCACGCTTCACATCGATGGTCCGGGCAACGCCACGGTCAGCGCCGATCTGGCCCCCGGCCTGGCTGCGCCGGCGCTCGCCGCAGCCGCCATCACGCCCAGCGCACCGCCATTCGACGGCGATTATGAAAAGCGCCAGGGTTACGACCCGGATTTTCTCGGCGCGCGCTGGCGTGTGGGCTTGCCGCAGCTGTCGAGCCAGCTCGCGCAACAGGCGGCCAGGCTGATCCACCCCAGGCCCGACAACAGCCACATCCTGCACTACCACCATTTCAGCGTGGTGATGCACGCCGAGCGCCGCTTTGCCGTCTATAGCGCGGCCAACGTCAGTTTCACCCAGCGCTACAGCATGAACCGCCCCCGCGATGTATGGCGCATCGATCCGCGCATCGCCGCCAGCGCCCAGGTGGGCGCCGATTATTACGCGGACAATCAGTTCGATCGCGGGCACCTGAGCCGGCGCGAGGATCTCGAATTCGGCGACACGCCACTGATGGCGCTGCAATCGGCGGCCGACACTAACCATTTCACCAACTGCACGCCGCAGCACAAGCTGTTCAATCAAGGCAAGGCGCTGTGGCAGGGCATCGAGCGCCACATCCTGGAAGACGCCATCCTGAGCGGCCGTTTCAAGGCGCAGGTGATCACCGGCGCGGTGTTCGACAACGCCGACCCGCTCTACCGCCAGCTGCAGTATCCATTGCAGTTCTGGAAAGTCGTCGCCGCGGTCAACGACAAGGGCACGCTGTTTGCCACGGCCTATCTGGCAAGCCAGCGCGACACGATCGCGCAATCGGGGCTGGAGGCCGCGCCCGCGCTGCCGTTCACGCCCTACCGCACGTTTCAGCTGAAGATCGCCGAGGTGGAGCGGCTGACCGGCCTGCGCTTCGTCTGCGGCGCAAAAGACAGCAAGCCGCTGCGCCAGTACGACCCGCTGGAGCACCCGCTGCCGCCAACGGCCAGCGGCAACGCACCGGCACTGGCCGCGGGCGCGGCCCCCGTCTATATCGAGCTCCACAGCCTGGCGGACATCGTCCGCTGAGGCCGGTGGCCGAGCCATGAAAAAGAGCGCCCCGCGGGGCGCTCTTCATGCTCGGGATGTGCGGCACTCAGGCCTTCGGTACATCGCTGCCGGCGAGCAAGTCCTGGTAATCGTAGCGGAAACGCTCGTAGATGGCCTCGAACTGGAGCCGGTACTGGCTCGTCACATACGGCCGCATCGCGATCAGCACCTGCCCGATCGCGCGCTTGCAGGCAGCCTCGGTAATCGGTGTATTGGGCCGCAGCGCCCGCTCGAAGCTGAACCAGTTGTTGCTGATGACCTGGGCATTGAGCACCACGCCGATCAGGTCCTCGCTCGGCCAGTTGAACCAGCCGAGCCCCGACAGCTGATGGTGGATGCGGATCAGCGAGGGCACGATGACATCGCGCTGGAAGTCGTGATGCAACTCGGCGAGCTTTGGGTCGCGCTCGACAAAGCCGGGCAGATCGTAGAACAGGAAGCGGTAGCGCCACAGGGTATCGAACACGGCATCGAGATAGTTCGACAGGAAATCCGAGGTGACTTCCGCTGCCATCGGCGCCTGCAGGCGCTTGCTCATGTAGTCGCGATACTCGGTGAAAATATCGCGGATGATCTCTTCCTTGTTGCGGAAATGGTAATACAGGTTACCCGGGCTGATGCCCAGGTTCGCCGCGATATGGTTGGTGGTGACCAGACGCTCGCTGTGCTCGTTGAAGAGCTGCAAGCCGCTCTGGATGATGCGGTCGCGTGTCTTCATTATCCAACTCTCCCAAGGGGTTATTCGTTTCCGCCGGTGCCAGGAAGCGCGCGCGGCCTGGTGGCTGGCGGCGATTCCCGGGTTTTATTGCATAGCAGCATAGACGAAGGATAAGGGAGTTGCCGGGACTTTGGCTAGGCAAAACGCGCCAAATGACATTCGCATTTTTTGATATATCGCCACCGTCCCGGCCCCCGCGTCGGGCCACTGCAGCAGCGGCTCCGCGGCGGCGCCTGCCGCACTAGACCTCGTATTGCGTCACCGCCTTGCGCATGCGCAGCACCATCTGGTCGAGCACCGCCGCCATCTGCTGTGTTTGTTGCACCGACACCACATTGCGCTCGGTCATCGCGGCAACGCGCTCGACATTCTGCGCCATCACGTTCATCGCGCTGCTTTGTTCGGCCGACGACAGCGAGATGTGGGCCACCCTGGAGATCGCGTGTTCCATCTGCTCGTTGATCCGCTGCAAGGCGCCCTGGGCGTCGCGTACCAGCGTGACGGCATGGCCCACCTGGCCGGCACCGGCACGCATGCCGCTGACGGCACGCTCGGAATCGCGCTGGATCGCCACGATCAGCTTATCGATCTCCTGCGTCGCCTTACCGGTCCGCTCTGCCAGCTTGCGCACCTCGTCCGCCACGACGGCGAAACCGCGCCCCGATTCGCCCGCGCGCGCCGCCTCGATGGCCGCATTGAGCGCGAGCAGATTGGTCTGCTCGGCAATCTCCTTGATCGCGGCGGCAATCGCCCCGACCTCGGCCGAGCTGCGCCCCAGCGCCTCGACCTCTTCCGACGACGCCTTGACGGTTTCCGCCAGGCGCTCGATTTCCCGGCTGGCGCGCTCGGACAGCGTCGCCCCCTCCACCGCCGCCTGGCCGGTCTGCGACACACTATCCGAGGTAGTGCCGGCATTGCTGGCGACTTCCTGCACCGACACGCTGATCTGTTCGACCGCCGCAGCCGTCGAGGCCGTGGCCTCGTTCTGGATCTGCGCAGCCTGATGGATTTCCGACACGCCGCAATTCACCTCGCCGGTGGCCACGTGCACCTGCGATACCGCGTCGCCGATGCCTTGCACCGTCGCCTGTACCGACGACACGAAAGTACCGACCTGCCGCCCGATGGTGCCCACCACGTCGCGCCGCGACAGGTCGAAGCCGGATTTCAGGTTGCCCGACTCCAGCACATCGTCGAGATAGCCGCGCACCTGCCCCAAATCACGCTTGAGCCGTGGGACGAAGCTGAACAGCAGGTAGACACCGAACAGCAGGTTCAGCACCAGCAGCGTGTTGATCGCCGTCGCCCAGTCGGCGTGGCGCCATTGGGCCAGCGCCACGATCGCAGCCGTCAGCATCGGCAGCAGCGCGGCGCAGCTCAGCTGCACATGCAGGGCACCGAGCCAGTTGCGCCAGGCGGCCCGCTTGACAATGACGCGGCCGTTCTCGATGGCAAGCCGACTGTCGCCCTGCTTGATGCGCCGATAGGCGTCGGTCGCCGCCTCGATCTCGTCCCGTGTGGGCCGTGTGCGCACCGACTGGTAGCCGACGATCTGACCGTTTTCGCGCACGGGCGACGCATTCGCCACCACCCAGTAATAGCCGCCGTCCTTGCGCAGGTTCTTGATCACGCCGCGCCATGGCCTGCCGGCCTTGAGCGAGTGCCAGAGGTCGGCAAACGCTTCTTTCGGCATGTCCGGGTGGCGCACCAGATTGTGCGGTTGCCCGACCATTTCTTCCTGCTTGTAGCCGCATATATCGGCAAAAGCCTGGTTGGCTTCGACGATATAGCTTTTCAAATCCGTGCGCGAATAGATGAATACCCCGTCTGGAAGGACGGTTTCAACATTCGTCGGCGTCACCTTGCTGGCCATTCTCGTTCCTCGTTGGTGTGGCTATCTTAATTAGCCATTCATAATATTATTCTCCAGTCAATTCGTTATACTCCTGACCACTGTCCAACAATATATTCACTTGGAACTATTGTCTGGCTCTAATTTTGGTAGTAGGTCAGATGGCCTGATTGGTAGCCGTCCTGGCGAAAAAAATGGAGGCGTGTTCACGCCTCCATGAAGCTTCACCGGTATGGCCAGTGAAAGTGACAGACTTGAGATGCGGGGTCAGGCCGCGAGCAGGCGTTCGACCTCACCCCGCGCCGGCGCATACGCGCCCGCGCGGGTGGCCGCCAGGCCTGCCGTGGCGGCGGCGTAAGCGAGATGCTGGACTTCGCTCGCGGCCGGGCGCGACAGCAGGCTCGCCATCCAGCCGCCGATGGCGGCATCGCCACAGCCGACGGTATCGGCCACCTGCACGCGAAACGCCGGCTGACGCCACCCGTTTCCCTGGTGCAGCAGCGCCATGCCATCCGCCCCGCAGGTCAGCAGGATAGCCGCTTGCGGGGCCATGGCCTGCAGCGCCTGCAGGCCGGCGTCGGGGCTCAGGCCGGGGAACAGGCCACCCAGATCTTCGTCCGATACCTTGATGAAGTCAGCGAGGCCCGCCATGGTGTCGAGAATCGGTCGATAGGCCGGGTCGCGCATCGGCGAGCGGAAATTGGGGTCGAAGGCGATGCGCTTGCCGGCTGCATGTGCCGCCACCGCCTCGGCCACCAGCTTGTCGGCGAGCGGCTGGCGCGCCAGGCTGATGCAGCCGAAATGCACGATCTCCGCATCGCTGCGCCAGCCCGCAGGCAAGCTGCTCGGGTCGAAGTGCAGGTCAGCGCTGTCGCCGCCGACGAAAAAGTACTGCGGCGGATGCTGGGACGGCACCATGGCCAGCAGCGGCGGCTTGTCCAGCTGCTGCAGAAAGCGCATGTCAAGGCCGGCCAGCTGCGTGAGCCGGGCCAGTTCCTGGCCGAACAGGTCGGTGCTGACCGCGCCGGCGTAGGCCGTGGGCACGCCCAACTGAGCCCCGACGCGGGCCACGTTCCAGCAGGCGCCGCCGGCTACGGCCAGCCAGCGGCCGTCGTCCTGGCGAATGAAGTCGGTGAGCGCCTCACCGAATACCACGTAACGAGGGTTCATCTGTCGTATATCTGCTTCGAGTGTACCCGCCACGGCTTGCCGCTGCGGCGGGTGGGTTGTTGGAGTGATCGAGGCGGCTCAGCTCACCCCGCTGTGTTTCTGGCGCCACTTGTCGAGCACCACGGCGAGCACGATGACCACGCCCTTGGCCACATACTGCCAGAACGACGACACGCCGAGGATGGTCAGGCCGTTGTTCATCACGCCGATGATCAGGGCGCCGATCACCGTACCCCAGATCGAGCCGACGCCGCCCATCAGGCTGGTGCCGCCAAGCACCACGGCGGCGATCGCATCGAGCTCGTAACCCGTGCCCCAGTTGCCGTTGGCGCCATACAGGCGGCTTGCCGACATGGCGCCGCCCAAGCCCGCGAACAGGCCGCTGATCGCATACACGAACAGCAGTACCACGCCGACCTTGATGCCGGTCAGCCGGGCCGCCTGCGGATTGCCGCCCACGGCGTAGATGTGCAGGCCGAGCACGGTGCGGCGCAGGATGAACCACGACAGCACCACCACCGCTGCGGCCACCCACACCAGCCAGGGCAGGCCAAGCAGGCTGCCGTTGCCGAGCCATTCGAACGACGGGATGTCGCGGTTCAGCACCGTGGTGCCGTCGGCGAACAGGTAGGCGGCGCCGCGCAGGGCCGTCATCGTGCCGAGCGTGACCACGAAGGGATTGATGCCGAGAAACGCCACCATCGCCCCGTTCAACGCGCCCATGGCGAGCCCCGCCAGCAGGAAGGCAGGCAGGGCCAGCCCCGGCATGTGCTCGGGCAGCGAGGTGAGCATGCCCAGCACCGCCGCGACGGCAAGCACCGAACCGACCGACAGGTCGATGCCCGCGGTGAGGATGACGAAGGTCATGCCCGATGCCAGCACCAGGTTGATCGAGGTCTGGCGCAGGATGTTCATCGTGTTGTCGAGCGTCATGAAGTTCGACGTGCCATCGTCGCTCAGGTAGCGCGTCAGCGCATAGAAGGCGATGTAGAGGACGATCAGCACCGGCAGCATGCCGACACGGCGGAATAGCTGGCCCATGTTTTGTCTCCAGTTGGTCTTGTGTTGGCCGGCTACGCCGGCGGTCTGCCTCATGTCTTGCGGCGCCGCGCTCGCGACGGCCGATGCGTAGGTTCTCATGCTGCCTCCGTATGGGTGGCGAGCATCATGATCGCCTCCTGGTTCACGGCATCGCCGGCGAGCTCGCCGACCAGTACGCCTTCGCGCATCACCGCCACGCGGTGGCTGATGCCCATCACCTCGGGCAGCTCGCTCGAGATGCAGATCACGGCCACGCCTTCGGCCGCCAGCTCATGGATGATGCGATAGATTTCCGCCTTGGCGCCGACATCGACGCCGCGCGTCGGCTCGTCGAGAATCAGCACCCTGGGTTTGATGGCGAGCCAGCGCGCCAGCAAGAGCTTCTGCTGGTTGCCGCCGGACAGGCCGCCGACGATGCCCTCCGGCCCCGGCACCTTGACTGCCAGGCGCCCGATTGCATCCTGCGTCAGCTTGCGCAGCGCCGGGTGATCGAGCACGCCGGCCCGCGCATGCTGCTTGAGCACATTCATCGCGGTATTGGCGGTGGCGGACAGCTGCAGGAACAGCCCCTGCCCCTTGCGGTCCTCCGGCACATAGCCGATGCCGAGGCGGATCGCATCGAGCGGCTCGCGGATGTCCACCTCGCGGCCATCGAGCCGGATCGTGCCGGCCTGCCTGGCGTCGGCGCCGAAGATCATGCGCGCCAGCTCGGTACGCCCGGCGCCGATCAGCCCGGCGAGCCCGAGCACTTCGCCGGCATGCACGCGCAGCGACGCATGCCTGACCTTGGCGCTGCTGAAGCCTTCCACCTCGAGCCGCAGCGGGCCGATGGTGGCGTTGTTCTTGTGCTGATAGAAATCGTCGAGCGGCCGCCCGACCATCATCTGCACGATCTTCTCCGGCGACGACTCGGCGCGCGGCATGCTGCCGACGTAGCCGCCATCGCGCAGCACCGCGATGCGGTCGGCCAGCAGGTTGACCTCGGCCATGCGGTGGCTGATGTAGATGATCGCGATACCCTCCGCGCGCAGCTTGCGGATCACCTCGAACAGGCGCTCCGTCTCGCGGTCGGACAGCGCCGCCGTCGGCTCGTCCATGATCAGCACGCGGCTCTTGTGGATCAGCGCCCGCGCGATCTCCACCTGCTGCTGGTCGGCGATGCACAGCCGGCTCGCGGGCGTAGTGGCCGAAAAGCGTGCGCCGAGGCTCGCCAGCACTTCTTCGGCGCGGCGATTCATCTCGCCCTCGTTGACGCGGCCAAAGCGGCCGCGCGGCTCGGCCCCCATGAAGATGTTCTGCGCCACCGTCATGTTCGCGGCGATGGCGAGTTCCTGGTAGATCAGGTTGATGCCGGCCGCGCGCGCATCGGTGGGCGACTCGATGCGCACCGGGCGGCCGTCCAGCCTGATTTCCCCGGCGTCGGGCTGATACACGCCGGAGAGTATCTTCATCAGCGTGCTCTTGCCCGCGCCGTTTTCGCCCATCAACGCCAGCACCTCGTGGCTGCGGGCAGCGAGCTGCACCTGGTCGAGCGCCCGCGTCGCGCCGAAGCGCTTGCAGATACCCGACATCTCCAACACGATTTGACTCATCATGTTTCCTTGTCGACCGGCCAGCAGCGGGGCGACCGCGCGGGCCCGGGAAATGGGCTGGCGGCATGGGGCCGCCAGCGGCAGGCGATCAGTTCTTGGTCCAGCCCTGATAGCTGGCGATGTTGTCCTTGGTGATCGGCGGCGTCGGCAACAGCAGCGTCGGCTGGGCCGGGCGCTTGCCATTCATGATGTCGTAGCCGACGCGGATCGCTTCGGATGCCATCTTGTAGGGGTTTTGCGCGGTCGACACCGCAAACAGCCCCTTCTTGTCCTTGAGTGCGCTCTCGGCATCGGGCGCACCATCCACCGAGGCGATCAGCTTGAGCTCGGCGCGGCCGGCCTGCTTGACGGCCAGCTCAGCGCCGATCGCGGTCGGGTCATTGATGGCGAACACGCCGTCGATCTTCGGGTGGGCGGTCAGCAGATTGGCCATCACCTCCATCCCGCCATCGCGGCTGCCCTTGGCATCCTGGTTGTCGGACAGCACCTTGATGCCGGGGAACCCCGCCAGCACCTTCTTGCAGCCCTTCACGCGGTCGATCACCGAGGTCACCGGCGGGCCGTTGACGATCACCACATTGCCCTTGCCGCCGAGCTTCTGCGCCAGAAAGCGACACGATTCGGAGCCCGCCATGGCGTTGTCGGACATTACCGTCGCATCGGCGCCTTCCGCCCCCACATCCACCGCCATCACCACGATGCCGGCGGCGCGCGCCTTCTGCAGCGCCGGCGCAATACCCTTCGGGTCGGCCGCGTTGACGAGAATGATGTCCACCTTGTTGGCGATGAAATTCTCGATCTGGCCGACCTGGGTGTTGAGGTCGTACTTGCTCGATACCGTGGTGACCTTGACGTTGGCGCCGGCAATCTTTTTAGCCGAATCTTCCGCGCCGCGGCCGATGGCGACGAAGAACGGGTTGGCCAGGTCCCCCACGGTGACGCCGACGGACTTCAGCGGGCGCGCGGCCATGGCCGGGGCGGCAAGGCCCGTGATGACAGCGGCGGCAAGCAATGTGTAGGCGGTTTTCATGTTGTCTCCTGATATCTGATGAGTAGTCTCGACGCGGACGACGTCTGGCTCGCCACACCGAACTCAACGTAGGCCATCGCACCGATGGCAAAAACTATACACGTGAAAATTTTTAACAACAAGCCTACTCGTGAACATCAGGGATAGGTTATTTAGTTACCTTAAACTTAGCCAAAACTCGCCAACGCTAGGTAGCAAAATTTCACAAAGGCTAGAAAATTTGAGGGGGCCGCCCGCCACAACCATCGACAACATCAAAACTTGACGCTATACAAATCGCCACAACACTGCTACGGCAGGCCATACCAACCAAAGCCAGCCCAGGCTTGAGCGAGGCAATGTCAACTTATTTTCACCTATAATTTGACACGTAAATAATGTAGAATACCGGGCATGAAGACCCCTCCTCCGCCCCCCATGCCCGAGCAGAGCGCCGGCCCTGCCGGCGACGGCAGCCTCGTCACCATGCATGACGTCGCCCAGGCAGCCGGCCTGTCGCGCGCCACCGTATCGAAATACTTCAATGCCGACGACGGCCTCAAGGCCAGCACGCGCGCCAGGATCGAGAAGGCCTGCCGCGAGCTGGGCTATGTGCCGCAGATGCACGCGGTCAGCCTGGTCAAGGGCAAGTCCCACCTGGTGGGGGTAATCGTGCCGGCCATCGGCGAACCCTTCTTCGCCATGATGCTCGAGGTGCTGGAGCGCGAGGCGGCGCGGGTCGGCCTGCAACTGATCATCCAGAGCTCGAACAACGATCCGGCCCGCGAGGCCGCCGCCCTGCTCGCCTTCCGCGCGATGAAGCTGCATGGCGTGATCGTCACCGTGCTCGATGCCGAACAGAACCGGCCGCTGCTCGACAAACTGGAACAGGAGATGCGCATCGTCCACCTCGACAGCTACCTGCACCCGAACTGCCATTACGTCATGAACGACAATGTGCAGAGCATCGGCCTGATGACCGAATACTTCCTCAGCCGCGGGCGGCGGCCCTGCTACCTGGGTGCGCCGAAGATCGCCAACCCGTCGCGCGACGAGCGGCTGGCGGGATATGTGCAGGCGATGGAAAGGGCTGGCGAGACACCGCGCGTGATCCCGGTCGACACGCAGGCCTCGACCTGGGCCTTCGAGGCCTATGCCTACGAGCAGACGCTGAACTGGCTCGGCAGCGGCGAATGGCTCAAGGCCGAGATCGACGGCGTGATCTGCGCCACCGACCGGCTGGCGCTGGGGGTGATGCGCGCCTTCCGCAAGATCGGCAAGGAACCCGGCCGCGACATCTGGATCAGCGGCCACGACGACCTGGGCTTCGCCGAATACATTCAGCCCGGCCTCACCACGCTGCGGCAGGACATCGACAGCATCGGCCGCGCCGCGATCGAATGCCTGCAACTGCCCGACGAGCACTTCAGCGCCGATCGCCCCTATTTCCAGCAGCGCTTTCCTGGGCGGCTGGTATTGCGCGAGTCGGCCTAGGGCTGGGTGACGCTACCCGCAGCGCTGTGCCGCGTTGATGTGCCGGCGGGATGACGTACCGGTGTCGATGAGCAAGCCTGCGCGATGGGGGCTCAGCAGCCCGCCCTGTTCGCGCCGCGAACCCGCCCGCAGGCAGCGCCCATCGGCCAGCCCAGCCGGCTTAGTGCATGGGGCCGGCGCCATGCAAAGACAGCGGCACCCAATAGGGCGACGGCCCCGTAACCGGCGCCCGCCGCCGACTCAGTAACGATACTGCTCCACCGCCGCACGCATCTGCCCGGCCAGGCCATCCAGCTCGTCGGCCGTCGAGGCCGTCTCGTTGGCAGCCTGACTGCCCTGGCGCGCCAGGCTGGCGATATGTTCGACGCGCGTGGCGATCGCGCTGCTGGCGCGGCTGTTGGCCTGCATCGCCTGCGAGATGTCGGCCACCACCTGCAAGGTGCGGTCGGCCGCCTGCTGGATCTGCACCACGGTGTCGCCGACAGTGCGGGCCTGCAACACCCCTTCATCGACACGCGCGACGGCTTTCTGCATTTCCTGGGCGGCACGCATCGATTCATCCTGGGTGCGTGCGATGATCTGCGAGATCTGCGTCGTCGACTGGGCGGTGCGCTCGGCCAGCTTGCGCACCTCGTCCGCCACCACCGAGAAGCCGCGCCCGGCCCCGCCGGCCCGTGCGGCCTCGATGGCCGCGTTGAGCGCCAGCAGATTGGTCTGCTCGGCCACCTCGCGGATCACCAGCAGCACCTGCGAAATCTGCCGGCTCTCGGTCTCCAGCGCCGCGATCTGGCTCGATGCAGCGCCGACGGCCTCGGCGATCTCGTGAATGTTCTTCACGCTGGCGGCGATCACGCTCGCGCCATTGCGCGCCAGCTCGCCCGACTGGCTGGCCAGCTGGTGGGTCTCGGCGGTGTGCGACGACTCGGCCAGCGCATGCGCGCTGTCGGTCAGCCGCCGTGCGGCGTCGCCCATCTTGCGCATATTGGCCTGCATCGCGCCGAGCAGATTGTTGAAGACACCCGCCATGGCGCCCAGTTCGTCCCGCCGCTCGGCCGGCAGGCGGCGCGATAGGTCGAGGTCGCCGGCAATCGCCGCCACGGTGCGCTGCATCGCCTGCAGCTGGGTGACGATGCTCCTGCCGAACAGCCAGGCAGCAATCCCCACCGCCGCCGCGCCCAGCACGATCAGGCTGATCTGCTGCCACACGGCGGCATGCCAGGCCGCCTCGGCGCCCTGCTGCTCATTCCGGGCGTCGCCATCGGCGCGAGCCACCAGTCTGGCGAGCGCGAGCTCGGCCTGCTCGGCGGCCTGAGCCGCCGTCGTCGTGGCGAGCTTGAGCGCGGCCTGGTTATCGCCGCTCTCGGACTTGAGCCGGATCTGCTCGTGAACCTCGCGATAAGCCTTGAACTGGGCGGTAAAGCTGTCGAGCAGCGCGCGGTCGCCCGCCATGTAATGGTGTTGCGCCAGCTTGTGCAATTGCGCGTCGATCGCCTGCTCACGTGCTTCGAGCTGCTTCTGGATCGACTCCATGCGATCGGGGTCGATTTCGAGGATGTGCTGGTAGCCGAGAATGCGCACCTCGTGGAACATCGCCTTCATCTGGTCGATGCCCTGCAGGCGCTCCACCGCGAGCACGGTAACGCTGGCCACGGCCTGGTTGAGCCGGCTCATTTGAAACAGCGATACCGCGCCGACCATCAACGAAGACAACAAGGCAAAAGCAGCAAACAGATAGATCCGGGCACGGATGGTCATGACGGGTGGGGAGCGATAAAAGATTCGTAAATCATAATTTGCTAATATTAAAAACATGTGACATCTCCTCACCGCCTACCGCCTGGGCGCGTCGCCAGAGGCCTGCCTATACTGATGGTACTAACAACTTGTAAATTGATTTCCACATGCGCATACGCCATTCAATCCACGCAGGCCTCGTGCTGATCGGCCTCCTGGCTGGCCCCGCAGGCTGGGCCCGCAGCGCCATGGAAATCGCGGTCGAGGATGATGCCGCGCCTTGGTCGGCCAGGGATGGCACGGGTTTCGCCAACGACGTCGTGACGGCGGCCTATGCGGCGGTCGATACCCCTATCTCGCTCAAGGTCGTGCCCTACTCCCGCTGCAAGGCCCTGGTCGTCAACGCCGTGGTGCCGGCCTGCTTCAGCATGTCGTGGTCGCCCGAGTTGAAGGGTGTCGTGGCGTTCTCGCAAATGCCGATCTTCTCGGTCAGGAGTCAGTTCTTTCAGAGCACGGTCAGGCCCATCGGCGTCGACCACGCGGACCAGCTACCGCCCGGCACGGTGGTCGGGGTCGTGAATGGCTACGAATATCCCGATGCCGTCTACCACTTGCGCGATGAAGGCATCCTGCGTTTCGAGCCGGCGAATTCGGAGCAGATCAACCTGAAGAAACTGGCCATGGGGCGCATCCAGCTGGCGCTGCTCACCGACAATCGGATCAAGCCGAGCGAGGCGCTCATCGCCAGCGCAGGCGTCCGCGGACAGGTGCAATACGCCTTCGATGCCGGCGATATGCCCGCCTATATCGGCTTCAGCCTGCTGCATCCCGCCGGCAGCGAGGCAAAGAAGCTGTTTGATCGTGGTTACAGTGTCATTCGCGCCAACGGCACCCTGAAGCAGATCGAGAAGAAATGGAAAATGAGCTGACGACCTGTTCGCGCCCGCCATACCCGAACCACTCGATCCATCCGAAATGCCTCTCCGCCGTGACCGTATGTGACGTGGCGGCTCGACCGGCAGCAACGGCCGACCACGCCACTGCTGTTCGGCATCGGCTTGCTGGCGATCGCCTGGACGCGGCACGCCACACGGCCAGGTGCGAAGTAAGGAAACGACGGTCAGATTCAAAACATAAACCCGCTGCGTGCGGGTTTTTTGTTGTGCCTTACGGCCCGCAACGGCAAGCCCGGGCCCACCGCCCGCCAGGCGCCCTTGCGCTGGCTATCGCCCGGCAGCAGGCACCACGCGGCCAGTTTCATGCGGGGCATCACATATGGTTAAATTGCCGAGGCCCCGCCCCACCACAAGGAACCACCCCGATGAAATGCTGGATACTTGCCGCCGCCCTGCTCGCCGGCACAGTCATGGCCGATTGCGTGAACAAGTTCGACGATCCGTCCGGCAACAATTACCGGGTCTGCCGTAACGAGCGCACCGGCGAGGTCAACATCGAAGGCTACAACACCAAGGATGGCTCGATGTGGCGCCAGACCATGCGTCGGGACGGCAGCTACTACGGCACCGACAAGGGCCAGCACTTCTACAGCGGCGACCAGCCCTCGGGCTACTACCAGAGCATGGATCCGAAACACCCGATCACCTGCATCGGCAACGGCTCGGCACGCATCTGCAAGTGAGGCCGCGCCGCCCCTGACGGCATCCGCCGCGATGCCGCCACGGCCGCGTCAGGCGGTATCAGCATCCGCATAAAACAGGTGAAACCAGCACCGCCATCGGCAATCAACCGCCACACCAGCGCATCCTGCCGCAATGGGCGAAGCCGTCCGGCGACGTCAAAGACACTCAGCCCAAGCGATGCCATGGCCCCGGGGCTGGGCAACCGCCCAGCCAAGCCTGCCCCTAGCCTTGTCCAACAATGCAAAACGGCCCGCTTGCGCGGGCCGTTTGACTTGCCATTGACCTGGACTGCTTACTTCACGGCCACGGTATCAGCTACGTCCTGATACTCCTTGATCTCGTTGAAGTTCAGGTACTTGTAGACCGAGCCGGCGTTCTGGTTGATCACGCCGATGTTGGCCATGTACTCGTCGTAGGTCGGGATCTTGCCGAGCATCGAGCAAACCGATGCCAGCTCTGCCGAACCGAGGTACACGCGGGTGTCGAGGCCCAGGCGGTTCGGGAAGTTACGGGTCGAGGTCGAGAACGCGGTCGAGCCCTTGCGAACCTGTGCCTGGTTACCCATGCACAGCGAGCAGCCCGGCATTTCCATGCGGGCGCCGGTGCGGCCCAGCACGCCGTAATGGCCTTCTTCGGTCAGCTGCTGCGCGTCCATCTTGGTCGGCGGGGCAACCCACAGGCGAACCGGGATGTCGCTCTTGCCTTCGAGCAGCTTGGAAGCCGCGCGGAAGTGGCCGATGTTGGTCATGCACGAACCGATGAACACTTCGTCGATCTTGTCGCCAGCAACGTCGGACAGGGTCTTCACGTCATCCGGGTCGTTCGGGCAGGCAACGATCGGCTCCTTGATGTCGGCCAGGTCGATTTCGATCACGGCAGCGTATTCGGCATCGGCATCGCCCTTCAGCAGCTGCGGCTTGGCAATCCAGGCCTCCATCGACTTGATGCGGCGCTCCAGGGTGCGCGGATCAGCGTAGCCATTGGCGATCATCCACTTCATCAGCGTGATGTTCGACTTCATGTACTCGATGATTGGCTCTTCATCCAGGTGAACGGTACAACCGGCAGCGGAACGCTCGGCGGATGCATCGGACAGCTCGAACGCCTGTTCGACCTTCAGCTTCGGCAGGCCTTCGATTTCGAGAACGCGGCCGGAGAAGATGTTCTTCTTGCCCTTCTTCTCGACGGTCAGCATGCCAGCCTTGATCGCGTACAGCGGAATCGCGTTGACCAGGTCACGCAGGGTGATGCCAGGCTGCATTTCGCCCTTGAAGCGGACCAGCACCGATTCCGGCATGTCGAGCGGCATCACGCCGGTCGCAGCGGCAAACGCCACCAGGCCGGAGCCGGCCGGGAACGAGATACCGATCGGGAAACGGGTGTGCGAGTCGCCACCGGTGCCCACGGTATCGGGCATCAGCAGGCGGTTCAGCCAGGAGTGGATCACGCCATCGCCCGGGCGCAGCGCAACACCGCCACGGCTGGAGATGAAGGCTGGCAGCTCGTGGTGCATCTTGACGTCAACCGGCTTCGGGTAAGCAGCGGTGTGGCAGAAGGACTGCATCACCAGGTCCGCGGAGAAGCCCAGGCAAGCCAGGTCCTTCAACTCGTCGCGGGTCATCGGGCCGGTGGTGTCTTGCGAGCCAACGGTCGTCATCTTCGGTTCGCAGTAGGTGCCAGGGCGCACGCCCTTGCCTTCCGGCAGGCCACAGGCGCGGCCAACCATCTTCTGCGCCAGCGAGTAACCCTTGCCGGAATCGGCCGGATCGTGCGGCAGGCGGAATTCGGTAGAAGCCGGCAGGCCCAGCACTTCACGCGCCTTGGCGGTCAGGCCACGGCCGATGATCAGCGGAATACGGCCGCCAGCGCGGACTTCGTCGAGCAGCACATCGGACTTCAGGGAGAATTGGGCGATCACTTCGCCGTTCTTCTCGACCTTACCTTGGTACGGGTAGAAGTCGATCACATCGCCCATGTCCATCTTGTTCACATCGACTTCGACCGGCAGCGCGCCAGCATCTTCCATCGTGTTGAAGAAGATCGGGGCGATCTTGGTGCCGAAGCAGAAGCCGCCGAAGCGCTTGTTCGGAACGAAAGGAATGTCGTCGCCGGTGAACCACAGCACCGAGTTGGTAGCGGACTTGCGCGAGGAGCCGGTACCGACCACGTCGCCGACGTAGGCGATCTGGTTGCCCTTGGCTTGCAGGGCGGCCAGTTGCTTGATCGGGCCAACCTTGCCGGCGTCGTCGGCTTCGATGCCCGGACGCGGGTTCTTCAGCATCGCCAGGGCGTGCAGCGGGATGTCGGGGCGCGACCAGGCATCCGGTGCGGGCGACAGGTCGTCGGTATTGGTTTCGCCGGTGACCTTGAATACGGTCAGGGTGATCTTTTCAGCCAGTGCCGGGCGCTTGGTGAACCATTCGGCGTCAGCCCAGGACTGGATCACGGCCTTGGCATTGGCATTACCCTTGTCGGCCAGTTCCTTGACGTCGTGGAAGTAGTCGAACATCAGCAGGGTTTTCTTCAGGCCTTCGGCGGCGATAGCGCCCAGGGCAGCGTCGCCCAGCAGGTCGATCAGCGGCTTGACGTTGTAGCCACCGAGCATGGTGCCGAGCAGCTCGGCAGCCTTTTCGCGGCTGATCAGCGGGCACTTTTCGGTGCCGAAAGCGACGGCGGCCAGATAGGAGGCCTTGACCTTGGCGGCATCGTCCACGCCCGGCGGCACGCGGTTGGTGATCAGGTCGAGCAGGAAGGCTTCTTCACCAGCCGGCGGGTTCTTCAGCAGTTCCACCAGGCCCTCGGTTTGCTGGGCATTCAGGGGAAGAGCGGGAATACCAAGCGCAGCGCGCTCGGCGACGTGTTGGCGGTAGGCTTCAAGCATGACGTTGACCTTTGTCGACAGGTTGATCGAAGGCGGCTTGCCGGCGTGGATGAGTGGGCCGGCCAGCCCTTTTTAGTGGGCTGTAGGTTACGCCGAACGTACGATTGACACAAACGAGTATTTGCCACACCTCATGTGAGATAAAATCACACAATGACCGATCACCTTCCCCCTCTCAATGCGTTGCGAACCTTCGAGGTAGCGGCAAGGCTTGGCAGCTTTTCGGCAGCAGCCGGGGAGCTCTTCGTGACCCACGGTGCTGTGAGCAAACAGATCAAGCAACTCGAGCACTGGCTCGGCGTCAAGCTGTTCGAACGCAGCGGCCGCCGCGTCAAGCTCACCGATGTCGGCTGGCGCTATCTGGTGCAGGTGCAGGATGGCCTCGACATCATCGCCAGCGCCACAGCCCAGCTGATGCAGCCGAACCAGCAACGGCGGCTGGTCATCAACTCCACGCCAACGCTGGCGATGCACTGGCTGCTGCCCTTGCTGCCGCAGTTCCAGCGCCGCTTTCCCGATGTCGACCTGCGCCTCAACACCTCGGATCGCGACATCGGCCGTCTCAATGGCGGCTTCGACATCGCGCTCCGGCGCTGGCCCGGCGACTGGACCGGCTACATCGCCAAGCCCTTTCTCGATGAATGGGAGCTGCCGCTGTGCAGCCCTGCCCTGCTCGAACGCCTGCCGATCAGAACGGCCGCCGACCTGGCCAGCCATACGCTGCTGCACGCCGATACGCGGCCGATCGCCTGGCAGCGCTGGCTCACGCTGGCCGGCGTGCCGGATCTGAAACCGGCACGCACGCAGCAGTTCGATCACTTCTACCTCGCGCTGCAGGCCGCGATGGATGGCCTGGGCGTGGCGCTGGGCCCGCTGCCGATGATGCAGGCCGAGCTCGATGCAGGCAGCCTCGTGGCGCCGCTGTCCGACCCGCGTGTGCCGGTGCGCGGCTATTGCTGGATCGTGCCGCGTGCAATGATGAATGACCCGACCATCGAGGCATTCTGCCAGTGGCTCGAAGAATCCGCGCGTTCGCTCACGCCGGCGGCACGGGCCGTGGTGCCGCGCCAGGCATGAATCGGGCAGGATCAGGGACGGCCTGCGTCGGCCCGGACGGCTGGTAAAGCCAGCCTTTTGTGGCGATACATAATAGAATCACGCCAGAATCCGTCATTCTGCAGCACCACGATCAGGAGTCCCCCGATGCCGTTTCGTCCAACCACGCTGTTCGCCTGCCTGCTGCTTGGCTGGCTTGGCACCGCCACGGCGGCGGAGAGCGACGAGGAAGACCTGGCGCTCGCCTTCGGCGACACGGCATCGATCAGCCTCGCGACGGGCAGCAAGCAGACATTGCGCCGCGCCCCCGCCGTCGCCAGCGTGATCACAGCCGACGAGATCAAGGCGATGGGCGCGACCGACCTCGACGAGGTGCTGGAGACGGTGCCCGGCATGCACGTCACACGCACCCCCGTCGTCTGGCAGCCGATCTACGTCATGCGCGGCATCGCCAGCAGCCCGACCAACCCGCAAATCCTCATGTTGCAGAACGGCGTGCCGATGACCACGCTGTATACCGGCGACAAGGGCAATATGTGGGGCGGGCTGCCGCTCGATAACATCGCACGCATCGAGATCATCCGCGGGCCGGGGTCGGCGCTGTACGGCGCTGACGCCTATGCCGGCGTGATCAACATCATCACCAAGACCGCCGCCGACATCGACGGCACAGAGTTCGGCGTACGCGACGGCGCATTCAGGACGCGCGACGTCTGGCTGCAGCACGGCGGGCAGCTGGGGCCCGTGGCCATGGCGGGTTACCTGCGCTGGGGCAAGACGGACGGCGAACACGAAACGATCGAAGCCGACGCGCAAACCGGCCGCGACAAGGTGTTCGGCACCCATGCAAGCCTGGCGCCGGGCCCGGTATCGACGGGGCGCGATGCGCTCGACGCGGGCCTCGACCTGAGCCTCGACAAATGGCGCCTGCGCGCGGGCTACAAGCTGCGCGACAAGCTGCAGACCGGCGCCGGCGTGGCGTCCTCGCTCGACCCGGACAGCTATGGCAAGAGCCAGCGCATCACCAGCGACCTGTCATGGGCCGACCCGCAGCTTGCTAACGATTGGGGCGCGGGCGCCACGCTGAGCTATCTGTCGTGGATGGAGCGCACCGACGACACCAATCTGATGCTGTCGCCACCGGGCTCGCGGTTTCCGCTCGGCAGCTTTCCCGATGGCTTCATCGGCGGCCCCAACCGCTGGGAGCGGCAGCTGCGCCTGTCCGGGTTCACCACCTACACGGGTTTTGCCGGCCACAGCATCCGACTTGGCGCGGGGCACGACGACCTGAACCTGTACAAGACGACGACCAACAAGAACAACCTGCTGACCCCGCGCGGGCCGCAGCCGACCGGGCCGGTCATCGAGTATTCGGACATCCAGCCGCACATCACGCCGCATCGCCGCAAGAATGACTACGCCTACCTGCAGGACGAATGGCAGCTCGCCCGCGACTGGGCGGTGACAGCCGGCCTGCGCCATGACCGCTATTCCGACTTTGGCGGCACCACCAACCCGCGCGCCGCGCTGGTGTGGGATGCCAGCCTCAACCTGACGGCCAAGCTGCTGTATGGCAAGGCCTTCCGCGCGCCGGCCTTCATCGAGGCCTATGGCATCAACCCGGTCAACAGCGGCAACCCGGGCCTGAAGCCCGAAAGCATCCAGACGCGCGAGCTGGCCCTGGCCTGGCAGGCGCGCAAGAACCTGCAACTGAGCCTGAACCTGTTCCGCTACGACATGAAGGACGTGATCCGCGTCGTCGCCAACCCGGTGGCCGGCACCGGCGGCACCTATCAGAATATCGGCGCCCAGCGCGGCCATGGCGGCGAGCTGGAGGCCGGCTGGGACGTCGACAGCCGGCTGCGCGTCAGCGCGAACTATGCCTACCAGCGCTCGGTCGACATCGGCACCGGCCTGGATGCCGGCTACGCGCCGCACAGCCATTACTACGCGCGCGCCGACTGGCATTTTCTCGACAACTGGCTGCTGAGCGCCCAGGGCAACCGCATCGTCGAGCGCAAACGCATCGCCGGCGACCCGCGCACCGCGGTGCCGGACTACACGACGGCGGACCTGACCCTGCGCGCGCAGGTCACCAAACAGCTCGAAGTCAGCGCGTCGGGCCGCAATCTGTTCGACGCGACCGTGTTCGAGCCGACACCGCCCGGCACCATTCCCGGCGACCTGCCCATGCCCGGTCGCGCCTGGTATGTGCAGGCGGTCTACAAACTCTAGGCCACGCCCAGCCAGGCCTGCCATGCAGTCGCGCCAGTGCATTAAACGGCCGGTTTAATGACAAATCGTCCATTGAGGACGAGTGCGAATGTCTTGAGCGTAAGGTAGCCGATGAAGGCGTTGGCGCACCCAAAAATGGGCAGGGACAGAATACGTGCCGAGGCGACGCCGCTGATCGCAAGCTTCAGGGAGCAGATCGTTGTGGCTGCGATACCGAACGTGTACGACCAGTACGACATGGCGAACGGTTGCTCGCCAAGCCACAGTCTCATTCTCATGCCTAGCAGCAGCTGAAACAGCCCGTAGCCCCACAACATCAGTAGCCAGGGCTCGTGAGCACCGGGCGACAGCATCAGGCAGGCCATCCCGCAGACGACCGGAGGCGCGAACTGAATGCCGATCAAAGGACGCTGTGGTACGGGCAGGGGCTCGGGGCCGAGCATACGCTGGATCATCAGTGATTCGAGAGCGAGCCAGGAGAACACCCCCGCACCGAGGAAAAGCCAGCCCCACGAGGCCAGCCCGAGCCCACCCAGAACCGCAGCGCTGGTGAAGTTGCCCGCCACTGTCGGTAAATATACCGTGGGCACCGTGTCCAGATGGTTGCGCCCACCGCGCCACACCGTGCCGGTGTGCCACAGCGAGAACAGCAGATGTGCCGTCAGCGCAACCGCAGCCAGGCACTCGGTAGCGGTGCGTGAATAGGGCAATATCGCCATCGCAACCAACATGGTGGCAATACACATGAGGGCAGGCGTGCCGCCTTGCACCGGATGCATGGCTTCGGCAAGCGCGGCCTGAGGGTGCCGTAACGCCTGGTACAGATACGTGATAAGCAGCGCAGCCCAGATCAGGGTCGCCAGCAACAGCACCCCTTCGCCGATGACTCTAGGCAATCCCCAGAGCACGGTGGCGGCGCGCCAAGCCTGCCCCATGCCGGCAAGCCCAAGGATCATTCCGAAATAGGAAGCGGGAATACGTGCGGACGACATGAGTATCCGATCAGAGCAAGCGGAGAGCAGAGACTGTGTCGCGAAACGTCAGGAAACGATCTCCTTGCGACAATCAGGGGTAACCCCGCATTTGATGATATCAAAATATAGTTGGCGCAATATTTTGCACTTATCGTCCTTCGACGATTAAGGGCACTCCGTACGACGCAACCGCATTCGTTCCAGCACAAGGGGGCTGCTGACGCAGGCTATTTCGTTTCAACCGAAAACGGAATGTCCAGCGCAATCGTCATCGCCCTTGGCGGCGGATCGTAGGGCATGACGGCGCGCACAGCGCGCATCGCCTGCTCATCCAGCACAGCATTGCCGCTGCTGGCTCTCACCATGAGCGAACCCGGTTCGATGCTGCCGTCAGCCGCCAGCCGGAAAACAACCGTCGGCGCGCCGGTTGCGCCATGTGCCTCAGAGGGATAAGACAACTTCGCCTTGACTGCTTTTTTCAGCGCGGCGAGAAAACGGCGCTGGGCATCGAGCTCCAGATCCTCGTGGCGTATGGTTTGCCGGATGCTATCCTCCGGCGCTGCTCCCGCCGGCCGGGGCGGCTCTGCCGCAGCAGGCGGCGGCAATGCCTCCGCTTCTTCCCTGACCTCACTGGTCTTCACGGGGCTGTCGACAGGAGCGCGCTTCATCGGCTGCTCCGTCTTTGGCGATGGCGGTGACGCCGCTTGTGGTGGGTGCGCCGCTTGCGGAGCTCGTGTCGCGGGCGGAGAAGCGATCTGCTTGCCCGAATGCAATTCCTCCGTTTGCCTCTCGGCAATCATGCCAAATAGCTCGACCACCAGCTTGTTGGGCTGTTGCGGCTTGTGGGCCCAATATTGGACCATGCCAAATGGCGCTGCGAAGAGAAGATGCACAAGGAATGACGCGAGCAGGCCTTTCCTGAATGTCCAAGCTTGCATCATGGCAATTTGGTTGAGCCAGAGGCTCTCTGTCGATTCTTGTTTCACGGCCTTCCGCTCTGCTGTGTCTGGACCGCCACGCGCGAGAACCCGGACTGTTTCAGGGCGTCGGCGACATCGATGAAGCGCTGCAGCTGAACGGTTTTGTCGGCGCGGAGCAGGAACGGCGTGCTCTTAGGAAACGAGGCGGTCGCAACGGGCAATGCTTCGGGAGCGATGGCCTTTCCATCGAGGAATACACGGCCCTGGGCATCGATCTCGATGATGCGGTTACTGTCCTTGTCCAGGGCGCTGCCCGAAGCCTGCGGCAAATGGACCGGAATTCTGCCACTAGCAATAAAGGTAGAGGTCGTCAGCACGATGGTCAACAGCACGAGCATGATGTCGATGAACGGAATCATGTTCATTGATTCGAAGGGCTTATCCTCCACGGGCGATTCTCCATTCGAGCGTCAGTACCCTGGCCCTGCGCAGCAGCGCGTTATAGAGCACCACCGAGATCAGCGCCACGACCAGCCCTACCGCCGTGGCCTTCAATGCCAGCGCCAGGCCGGTCATGATGTGTGTCGCATCGACATTGGCGTTCTGTCCCATGTGATAGAAAGTCAGCATGATGCCGAAAACCGTACCCAGCAGCCCGAGATAAGGCGCGTTGCTTGCCACCGACGCAATCACGAAAAGCCGCCGGGTCAGCACCAGCTCCAGCGAATCGCTGTCACGGATCGATGAGACATCGACCGAGCGATAGAACGACCATCGCTCAAATCCAATTGCTACAACCACGATACTCAGGCAGATCAGCAAACCGATTACCCCATAATCGACGAGCACATTCAACCAGTTCATATTGTCAGTACTTTCTTTTCTGTATTTATCGAATCAAAACACCATGCCAGCCTGAAGCAGGAAGCGCGTGTGGTCGTCCTTCAAGACCGAGGCAGGCCAATTGCCGAGCGCGTATGCCGCCTGGGCGCGGAGGAAAAGGCTGTTCCACGACAGGGTGTAGCCAAGCCCCGCGTCACTCAAATTCACTTTGTTGGTTTTCGTATAGCTGGCGTCGTACAGATTGATATGCCCGGCATCGGCGAACACACTCACCGAGTGCTGAGTACCGGCGAGATTCGGCAGGGCGTAGCGCAACTCGACGTTGGCGAGATAGCCACTGTCGCCGCTCACCGTCTGTTCATAGGATATGACGTCGCGCGTGCCGGAAATCATCAGCTGCTCGCTGCTGTCGAGATTGCGGTTCAGCGCCTGTTGCGCGCTGAGCGTGGCGGATGTCGTCAGCGTCTCGGTCAGGGCAAGGCGGCCGAGCAACGAGATGTTGGCGCGCCCATAGTCGCCAACGGTATTTGCTCCCGCCCTGTTGTTCGCCTTCATGGCCGCCTCGTCGATATCCAGATGCCCCCAGGTCAGGCTGCCGGTGGCGCTGAAATAGGCATCGCGGCCGAACATCTGGCCGTACCGTTCATGCATGAGCCCCAGCGTGGCGGCGTAGGCTTTCTTGGTCGTCACCTGATTTCCGGCATCTGCGGACAGGACTTCGTCGCGCAAGTTGCGGCCAACCAGCCCGAGCGAGGCGGTCAGATTCTGGGCACGGGAACGCTCGATCGGATACGAAAAGCTGGCTTCCACCGAAGACGCAGCACCCTTGGCATCGAGCGGGGTGTAGATGTCGCCCAGTTTGTAAGTGCTGTTGGTCACGGCCAGTTCGCCGCGCAGCCCGCTGGTGCCGAGCGGCGCGGAATAGGCGAGCCGGCCGTTCAGCAGGTTGCCGTTGTCGCTACCCATGCCGGAGAAATCGAGCTTGTCGCCGAGCGCCAGCGGCGAATTGAGCGAGGCGCCCAGGCTGATGCGGTTGCGGCCGGTATAGCGAGAGCCGTAGTTGTCACCCAGCAGATAGCCATTGAAGCGGGCGCCGGGCTGGATCTCGATGTCGAAGTCGGATGTCTCCGGCGCGCTGCCCGGGGCTATGCTGACCTTGGGCAAGCTTGCTCCGGGCAGGCTGCCGACGAGCAGCATGGCGCGTTCGATGTCGTCGCGGGTGACGGCCTTGTCGCCCGCCAGGCCGGCGAAGTAACCGCCGATCAGGGCATCGCGCACCAGGGATTTGTTCTGCAGCGAGACCTTGCCATACTTGCCGGCTACCACGCGAATGATGAGCGTACCGCTGCTGGCATCCTGCTTGGGCACATAGGCACGGGCCACCATGTAGCCGTGGCTCCGGCAGAGTGCGGTGACACGATCGGCAGCAGCTTCAATCTCGGCCATCGTCAGGGCGCGGCCAAGATAGTCGGCAACGGCCGCTTGCAGCTCGGCTTCGCCCAGGAAGTCAGCCCCCTCGAAGCGAAAGGCCTTGACCATCAGCGTCTGCCCGGCGGGCAAGACCAGTGGCGCCGCCTCCTGTTGTTGAATCACCGGCTCGGGGGCCTTGCGCGGTGCCTGTGGAAGTGTGGGCCGGGTTTCCTGCAGCACTTTGCCGGCGTCGACGGGAGGAGGCGTCTGGGCATGGGCAACGACAGAAAGCAGTGTTGGGGCGAGAATGCGGCCAATACGAAAGGTCGAGCTCTTCATTATCGAAAGCAATCGAAAGAAAGGATGTCAATGCGGAGACGAAAGAACCTTCTCCATCGTTTTTAACAAAGGAGAAGGTTTTCTCAAGTTACAGCGACTTATAGCAATTGTTGGTCAGCCAGGTGTTCCAACTGGAACCACCTACACCAAGGTAGGAAAGAAATGCCGTGGCATACGCTTGAGCGGTCGTGCTGGTAACCGTCAACTCAACGTAGGCTTGGGTCGTGTAGTAGTCGGGAAATAACACGTACTGATCCGCGGCATAGGCCGAACCCGCCCATACGGAGCATACCTGCGCATAAGAGACGAAGCCGGCCGTCACCCGGTTGTTGGCAACTGCTTGTAACGTGTAGTCGATGTTGCTGTACTTACAAACCCATTGGCCTGCGCTCAGGAAAGCGGAGCAGTTGGCAGAGACATTGGAACCGGCCGTACCCAGATTGCCATCACCTGGCCACTGATGCATGTTGTTCGTGAACAAGGAATCACGCCCCATGATTTGCCCTGCAGCCACCCCATAAGGCGCGACCGAGGGGTCGCCGACAGCCAGATACGTCACGGCAGGCGAGGAAGGGGAACGCTTCAGCTTTACATAGTTGGGAATCGCAGGGAGGCTGGAGGATGAGCGCACTGCCGATGCACCGGAACCAGCCGCCAACGCAGTAGTCAGGTAGTTGGCCGCACGATAGCTACCGCTCGTGGCGGCATACGCGTTGGGAGATAGAACGAATGCAGGAATTCCTTTTGCATAATTGACAGGGCTGGCGTAGTTCAATTTTTGAGTGACAACGTCTGCCGGCTTAGACGTATCGGCTGAAAAGAAAATGGCGTACTGCGGGCTGTTGCTCGGCACGATCGAGTTATACAAATTTCCCGAAGAATCCTGACATAGCGTGATTTTATAGCCCTGGCTATTTGCATAAGTGGTAGCAAGAGAATTCAGCGGCGCATAGAAGTTCGACGCGACTGCGATGCTAAAGGCTACGCTCCCCGATGAGCCTACGGTATTGCAAGTGGCTGCATATGCCGTGGTCGATGAAATCAAAAAAGCTGCGACACCTGTCGCGCGCCAAAGAATCCGGAAACAGTATTTCATTTTTATTCTCCAAGTGAATAACGTGCATTCCCACATCAATACCACTCATAATTTCTGGGCCGGCTATTTCCCCACTTTTTTCTCCTCATCCAGTTGAAAAATCTTCCCATCCACTTCGATGGTGCGAATATCTACTGAGTATTCCGCTGCGGAGAGCACTATGTTCTGATCAAGGATGTTTGCCATTGGGGATCGAACGGAGGTGTTGTCCGCCAGTGAGGGCTTTGGCGTGGCGGTGCCGAGGGTCTGGGCAACTTGGCTGCTTCCGGTCGTCACGGCAGCCTCTTCGAATACTTTCTGTTTTGCAGCTGCGGCTACCGCTGCTTCGCGTTCTTTTGCAGCGGCTGCGGCTGCGGCTGCCACTGCTTCACGCTCTTTTTCGGCTGCTGCCGCTGCTGCTTCACGTTCTTTTGCTGCCGCTGCTTCACGCTCTTTTTCGGCTGCTGCTGCCGCGGCTTCGCGAGCCGCGGTCACTTGGCCGATGGTGCCGTTGGCGTAGTACTTGGAATCAGCTAACTGACTACCGGTGAGACCAGTAACCTGGTAGGTGCCGCTACCAACTGCCCTGAAGAATGCTTGAGGGTTGGCATCGGCGTTGTAATAGCTGTTCGTAGTCGAGCTGTCGTTCATGAAGCCGACCAAGCCCCCAGAACCGAAGTAAGTGTTATCGTAAGCAGTCGCCGCACCTTTGGCGTAGCTATCGCTTATCGTCGAATACACCGCCTGTCCAATCAGCCCCCCGACCGAGCCATTACCGCTGACATTTCCGTCGGCATGGACACTCGATATTGAAAAATTATTGGCACTCCCGATCAGCCCCCCTGCACCAAGGGTATAAACGCCATCAACGGCCGCCACATGGACATCACCCGTCGCATAGGCATTTCGGAGACTGGCTTTAATACCGGTACCGCTTTCCGCATAGCCCATCAAGCCGCCAACATAGCTGCCACCACCGTTGGCTGAAACGTTGCCCGTTGCAAAGACATTGGTAATTGAAACGCTGCCTGAGTGTGTGGACGATGAGTCGCCGACAATGCCGATCAGGCCTCCGATATATGCGCTTGAGAAATTCGGCGTAACGCGGTATAGGCCTGTTACGTTGCCGGTAGCGTATACATTGTCGATATTTATCCCGGCAAAGCTTGTAACGCCTCCGATTAGCCCACCAAGGTAAGCGCCACCGGTCACGGACCCTGTTGCAAATGAATTGGTCAGACTGTCGGCGCTTGATGATTGGTAATTGCCGATCAGGCCGCCGATTTGAGTGACGTTGTTGATGGTGGCGGGAACGCCATCCGCGTACCTGAAATCCAAGTTGCCAGTAGCATAAGAATTCGCCACGCTGCCGACCATCCAGCCCACCAGCCCGCCGCTGGAGCCGCCACCAGCACGGTAAATACTGCCCATCCGAACGGTGATATTTCCAGTCGCATGGGAATTGCTAATCTCGCCCTCCAAGTGATTGGCGATCCCACTGCCGCTGCCGCCATCAGTGGCATTGGTGATGTTGACCGTCGAATAGCATGAATCGATCTTGCCGCGGAAGTAGCCGACCAGGCCGCCATTGCCCCCACCCAAGGCATCGATGGCACCGGTGCTGTAGAGGTTGCGCAGGGTTCCCTCACCTTCGCCCAGTACCGTGCCCAGTGAGATAGAGCTACTGTTTGTGATATGAACGACTTCCAAGCCCAGGTCGCGGATCATGACGGGCCCGGAATCCGTTCCATTGCCGATCAGGCCGGCACTATATTGCGGATTGTCCATCGTGAAATGGCTGATCTTGTGGCCCAAGCCAGCCAAAGTTCCAGCGAAGAAGTAGACCGGAGCGATGCCATACGTCGTTCCAGCTGCATCCCAATCGCGTGCAATCGCGTAATACCCGCTGACCGTGTCGAAGCTGCCATTTCCCGCCGAATCCGTGTGATCCAGCGCATCGAACTGACTCATGCTGTAAATCAGCGTGTAGTCATTGCCGTTGATCGTTAGGCCTTTGGTATTCGCACTGTTGGTGAAGGTGACGCTGCCATAGATGCCGCCACTGGTGTCCCGCTTGGCCACCGGCTTGCCGGTGGCGTCGAGTACCGCGCCGCTGTAGCTCGCCTTGGTCCGGATGTTGTAATCGTTGCCGTAGTTCATCACCAGCCCGGCACTGGCGCCGTTGATGGTGATGGCATTATTGATGTTGATGTCGTGCACCGCCGTCAGCGTCAGGCTGTTGTTGCTTGACCAGGTGACGGCATCGTTGATGTTGAGGTCGCCGTTGCTACCGTGGCTCCCCGAGGCAGATTGAATCGTGGTGCTGCCCTGGGTGTCGAGGTAGTTGCTCAGGAAGGCGCCGGTCATGTCGCCGCCGCTGGAGGCAATGGTGAAGTCCACCGGCTTGATGAGCCATTTTCCGTTCTTGCTGTCACTCGATTTGGTCAGCAGGCGCGCGCTGTCGGCAACCTTGACCTTGTCGCCGCTGGTTTCGATGAAACCGCCATTACCGCCGGTTGGCGCACTGGCGTCCAGCGTGCCGTCCACGCTGGTCGTGCCGCCGTGGGCGTAGAGTTCGACTCGCCCCGTCAGGTCGTCGATGGTGCGTGCCCGGACGATGCCGCTGTTGTTCACCTGCGCGCCGAGCAGGTCGTCTGCCGCCTTGGCGGTAAGCAGCACCGTGCCACCGTCGGCGTAGATGGCTTGTTTGTTCTCGACCAGGGCGTTAAGCGTACCTTCGTCGAGGGTGACGTTGAGCAGCGAGTCGCCGTTGAAGTTGAGCGTGATCTTGTTGCCTGCGCTCAGGACGACGGTGCCCTTTGTGGCAGAGATGACGCCCTGGTTCGATACCTTGTCGCCGAGCAGGGTGACGTAGCCACCCTCTTTGGCGGTCAGGGTGCCGAGGTTGATGACGGAGCCGTTGCCGTTGCCCTGGAAGACGTAGTTGCCGGCGTTGAAGTCTGCATCGCTGATGTTGCGTGTGCTGGCAACAAGGCTGCCGACGTTGACGCTGCTGCCTTTACCGAAGAGGACGCCGGCAGAGTTGACGATGAAGACCTGACCGTTGGCGTTGAGGGCGCCATCGATGACGCTTCGTTCATTACCAATGACACGGTTGAGGGTGACGGCGGAGACGTTGGGCTGGTTGAAGTTGACCGTTTCGTTGCCGGCAACGGAGAAGCCTTGCCAGTTGATGGCGGCTTTCTGGGTGCTCTGGTTGATGCTGGTGGTGTTGCCGGCCTGGCTGATCGTTGCGGTGCCGCTCGTTACCGTGCCGCCCGTGGGGGCGGCGAGCGCCAGCGTCGGGGCGAGCAAGACTGCCGCCAGCAGGCGCTTGCTGCCTTTGCCCCGCCCCTTGGCCGATTCCGGTACGGCTATCCAGGCGGATTGGAAATCACTCCAAACTAGACGATAGCAGTGGTTCAGCGACGGGCGTTTCATAGGGGGCTCCAAAAGACGGCGACGGTTGGCGGTGTAGCGGGCTTTCAGTGTTGGGACGGGCCCGACCACAGGTGCGGAGAGCGGTACTCCTTGCGCTCGCAAAACGTGACAGAAGCAGCAATCGCTATATTTACTAGTATATAACGATTGTCAGCCTTGACGCGAATCAAGACCATAGACGGTTTGTGGGTATTTACAAGGAAAAACGTTCATTTCAGGCCAATCACTCATAAGTCGAGCATGACAAAATGATAATCGCTATATATTTCTGTAAATTTAAAATACTGATCTTAGCCTGAGCCAGACCCGCAGATTCTTCGTGAGTATTTACAAAGAGAAGCGTGTCTGCCGGGCCGATTATTCATAAGACGGCAGCAACGTCTTGGCTACTCACACCTAGCCGCACCAGGGCGGATACGGCTGGCCGCCCGGCCCGCCACGGCGCATGGCGCTCACCTGGCAGCCCGCCATGGCAGCGTCCATAATGAACCACGCCCATCCCGTGCCGGGACCGTCGGGCAGCCGGTTTCATCTCCCCTTCTCCCTTCCCGCTGGAGCTGCCATGAGCCACAACCTGTTCAACACTCGCCAGACGCTGTCCCTGCCGTCCGGCAAATCGCTGACCTACTACGCCCTGCCCGCGCTCGAACAAGCCGGCGTCGGGCCGGTGTCGACGCTGCCGGTGTCGATTCGCATCGTGCTCGAATCGGTGCTGCGCAACTGCGATGGCAAGAAGGTCAGCGAGGAGCACATCCGCCAGCTCGCCAACTGGAAGCCGACCGCGGCGCGCTTGGACGAGATTCCCTTCGTCGTCGCCCGCGTGGTGCTGCAGGATTTCACCGGCGTGCCGCTCTTGGCCGACCTGGCGGCGATGCGCAACGTCGCGGACAAGATGGGCCGCGACGCGAAGCTGATCGAGCCGCTGGTGCCGGTCGACCTGGTCGTCGATCACTCGGTGCAGATCGACTACTACGGCAACAGCAGCGCGTTGCGCATGAACATGGAGCTCGAGTTCCAGCGCAACGGCGAGCGTTACCAGTTCATGAAATGGGGCATGCAGGCCTTCGACACCTTCAAGGTGGTGCCGCCCGGCATCGGCATCGTGCACCAGGTGAACCTCGAATACCTGTTCCGCGGCATCCAGCAGCGTGACGGCGTGGCCTTCCCCGACACGCTGGTCGGCACCGACAGCCACACCACGATGATCAACGGCGTCGGCGTGGTCGGCTGGGGCGTCGGCGGCATCGAGGCCGAGGCCGGCATGCTGGGCCAGCCGGTGTATTTCCTCACACCGGATGTGGTCGGCGTCGAGCTCAGGGGCAAGCTGCGCGAGGGCATCACCGCGACCGACCTGGTGCTGACGGTGACCGAACTGCTGCGGCGCGAGAAGGTCGTCGGCAAGTTCGTGGAATTCTACGGCGAGGGCGCCGCCAGCCTGTCGGTGGTCGACCGCGCCACAATCGGCAATATGGCGCCCGAATACGGCGCCACCATGGGCTTCTTCCCGGTCGACGAGAAGACGGTCGACTACCTCAAGGGCACCGGCCGCAGCGATGACGAGGTCGCGGCGTTCGAGACCTACTTCAAGGCGCAGGGCCTGTTCGGCATGCCCCGCGCGGGCGAGATCCACTACACCAAATCGCTGACGCTCGACCTGGCGTCCATCGTGCCCTCGCTGGCCGGCCCCAAGCGGCCGCAGGACCGCACCGAGCTGCCGCGGATGAAGGACAGCTTCAACACCCTGTTCAGCAAGCCGGTGGCGGAAAACGGCTTCGGCAAGGCAGCAGCCGAGCTGGGCCGGCGCCATGCCGTGCGCCAGGCCGCAGCACAAGGCGGCGACAACCAGCATCTCAACCTCGGCCACCCGGCGCGCAACGTGGTCGAGATGGTGGACAACCGGCCCTCGCCGGATCATGTCGCGGGCCACACGACAGCAGCCGACCTGGGCCATGGCGACGTGCTGATCGCCGCCATCACCAGCTGTACCAACACCTCGAACCCCGGCGTGCTGATCGGCGCCGGCCTGCTGGCCAAAAAGGCGGTGGAAAAGGGCCTGAGCGTCAATCCACGGGTCAAGACCAGCTTCGGCCCCGGCTCGCGCGTGGTGCCCGCCTACCTGAATGAAACCGGCCTGCAGCCCTACCTCGACCAGCTCGGCTTCAATATCGCGGCCTTCGGCTGCACCACCTGCATCGGCAATGCGGGCGACCTCGCCCCCGAGTTCAACGACTGCATCGTCGAGAACGACCTCGTGTGTACCGCCGTGCTGTCGGGTAACCGCAATTTCGAGGCGCGCATCCACCCCAACATCCGCGCCAACTTCCTTGCCAGCCCGCCGCTCGTCGTCGCCTTCGCGATCGCCGGCCGCGCCAATATCGACATGGAGACCGAGCCGCTCGGCACCGGCAAGGACGGCCAGCCCGTCTACCTGCGCGACATCTGGCCCGCTAGCGACGAAATCCAGGCGCTGATGTCGCACGCGATGAACCCGGCCGTATTCCGCAAGCTCTATGGCAACTTCACCGAGGGCCACGACCTGTGGAACGCCATCCCGGCGCCCGCCGGGCAGGTCTACACCTGGCCGAAATCGACCTACATCGCCCGACCGCCATTCTTCGACGACTTCGGCATGAAGCCGGGCAGCATCGGCGACATCCGCGGCGCGAAAGCCTTGCTGATCCTGGGCGACTCGGTGACGACCGACCACATCAGCCCGGCGGGCTCGTTCAAGGAAAGCACGCCGGCCGGGCGCTACCTGGTCGCCGCAGGCGTGCAGAAGCCCGATTTCAATTCCTACGGCTCGCGCCGCGGCAATCACGACGTGATGGTGCGCGGCACCTTCGCCAACGTGCGGGTGAAGAACCTGATGCTGCCACCAAAAGCAGACGGCACGCGCGTCGAGGGCGGCTACACCCTGCTGGATGGCCAGCAGACCACGGTGTACGAGGCGGCAATGGCCTATATCGGGCGCGGCACGCCGACCATCGTGTTCGCCGGCGAGGAATACGGCACCGGCTCCAGCCGCGACTGGGCAGCCAAAGGCACGCAGCTGCTCGGCATCAGGGCGGTCTGCGCGCGCAGCTTCGAGCGCATTCATCGCTCCAATCTGGTCGGCATGGGCGTGCTGCCGCTGCAGTTCAAGGGCGAGGACAACATCGAAGGGCTCGGCCTCATCGGCGACGAGACCTTCGACGTACTCGGCGTCACCGATGCCCTCAAGCCGCAGCAGGACCTGACGCTACGCATCAGCCGGCCGGATGGCAGCACCCGCGACGTGCCGGTGCTGTGCCGCATCGACACGCCGATCGAGGTCGACTACTACCAGCACGGCGGCATCCTGCCCTATGTGCTGCGCGAGCTGCTGGCCGGTGGCAGCTGACGCGGCACGCGGCAAGGCTCAGCCAGTCATGCGCAAATTGGCATGGCCGCAGGCGGGAAGGCGGGCCACCATGGCCCGGCGCCCATCCCCAGTGGGCGTGGACTGAGGCAAGCGGCAGCACGCAGTTCTTGACGTGGACCAGCCAGGAAAATATATTTTCCTGGTAATGTTCAGGCTCCTGAGGCACACCGGCACGATCGCCGGCGGGTTTGCCGAGGGGATCCACTCACAGAACAACCGGGCTGCCCGATGTCGAGATTCACCCTGTCCACACTGGCCCTGACGATGCTGGCGTCGGCCGCCACGGCGGCTGAGCTGCCGCTGTACCTGATGGAAGTGCCGCCGCTGACGATCAATTCGCCCGACCGCAAGGGTATCGTCGGCGACGTCGTGCTTGAAGCGATGAAACGCGCCGGCATCGAGCCCAGGCTGATCGTCGAACCCAGCCCGCGCGCGATGGCCAATGTCCAGAACAAGGACAACGCGCTCATCATCCCGCTCGCACGCCTCAAGGAACGCGAGGACAAATACACCTGGATCGCCCCGGTTGCGCGCGTCAGCCGTGCCTTCTTCAGCCTCGGGCAACGTGCGGACAGCTTCGACGACGCGCGGCAGCAATTTCACGCGATCGCCGTATCGCGCGGCAGCGCCGGGCTCGATATCCTGCTCGAACATGGTTTTAGCCGCGATCAGATCGTCGTGGTCAACCAGGGCCTCTCCGCGCCCCGGATGCTGCTGGCCGGCCGGGTCGACGCCTGGTACAACCTGGTGCTCGAATCCCAGGTGCTGTTCAAGCAACTCGGCAAGCCGACAGCCCCGATGGGTGCCCCGCTCGGCTCCAGCGACCAGTACCTGGCCTGCTCGAAAACCTGCGACGAGCGCGTGGTGGCAAGGCTCGCCGAGGAAATCCGCGCCATGCAGGCGGACGGCAGCGCCCGCCGGATCGCAGCGCGCTACGACGACGACTAAGCTGATCGCGTCGCCGTCAGCCGCGTGCAGGGTAGGCCGGGATGCGCCACAGCCGGTCAACAAGAGTATTGGCGTTGAACTGGTGTCCGGATTCGCACGAATGCCCGTGCCGCCGCGCCCCCCGAGAGCCACGCCGCTATTCACCCGCCTTGCGGAACAACTCTGCGTATAGCTCACGCATTCTCGCCAGCTGACGGGCATCGGGCTCGGCTACGCCATAGCGGAAACGCTCGAACAGCAAGGTCAGCTCTGTCGCAGCCGCCTGCATCGGGCGCCGGCTGGAGACTGCCTGGCTCAGGAACTCGCGGGTATTCGCCGTCTTGGCGCGGGGTGCATCGTGCAAGGCAAAAAGCCGCTCCATTGCGCGATAAAACTGGATTGCGCCACGGCGCCCCGCCGCATGTCGCTTGAGCCTGGCGATGTACAGGTAATCGAATCGCGTCCGCAGCCAGGCAGCCGTCCGTATGTCACGGAACATGGCCACCATGCCCGCAGCCAGCAGAATGAGCAACAGCGCGAACAGCGACCGGAGTATCGCCTCCAGGTTGTCCTTCAGCCACTGCCCCATGCGCTTCAGCTGATCGGCGAGCGTCGCGGAGACAGAGGCCCACGCTGGCTCGAGCGTGTCGCTGATGTCCGCCATGCGACGGATCGCGCTGGACTGCCATACGGGCATCCCTTTTTTCGTGGCGGCCTCGCGCATCCCGCCTGGCGTCGGCCATCCTCTCCACGGGGAAAGCGCCTCATCCCATTCGTTCCCGCCATCCCGCTGCGATGCATTGCCGTCGCCGCTGCCTGCCCCACCCTGCCGTGAAGCGTCGGCGAAATCCGACTCGTCGAGCCTGCCCAACACACTCTTCTGGCCGTATTTCGATGCGAGATAGGGCCAGCTGGCTTGCGGGGTAAGCGCATACAACAAGCCCGCCAGGGCCAGAATCATGACCGTGGCGACGGTGGCCGCCGCCCCCTGGCCCGCCAGCCCGGTGTCTTTCAGGCTGCCGGCCCGAACATGCTGCGCCCGGCGGCCGATCTGCTCCGACACCAGCGTAAACACCACGGCGACCACGTAGGGCACGAGGTAGAACAGCATGGTCCAGTCGGCGCGATCATGCGAGGCCGCAAAAATCACCATGACGACGGACACCAGCCGTCCCATGTGCAACTGCCGGCGTGTCGTCGTCACGCAGTTCTGCGCGCCCTTGGCGAGCGCCAGCGTTCCCCGCGGGCTACGCCGAGCCGCAGATCGGCATGGTCGCGGGTCGCGGCGGCAATGGCGGTGATGTAGCGCGCCACATCGGCGTGAATGTGGACGGCCTTCACGGCCTCCCGCGCGGCAAGGATGTCGCGTTCACCGATGACGGCGGCCAGGGTATAGATTGGATGGGTCTGCGCCTGCGCCGCCAGTATCCGCAACTCCTCGTCCTGCGTCGGGTAGCCGACGTGCAGACGGGCGAAGAATCGGTTCCCCATGGCAATATCTGGCAGCGGCACCAGGCCGTGCGGACGCGCGAAGACTAGCTTGGCGCAGGTGCCGACGGCAAAATCGACGCATATTATGCCGGATTGGAAATCGCGGCTCACCAGACAATCGCGCCCTTTGGCGACCGAGGGGCCGCTCAACGTCCCCGTTCTCTTCGCGCCGGGCCCACTTTAAGTCGGCACACTCTAATTCGGCCCGCTGCGGGCAGACAGCCACCGGCAGGCCGGCACCCCGGCTTGCCAAACGCGGACGGCAGCGGTCGCCAAGCTGTGCTACGTTGCATGAAGCTGCATGCGGCCCACCGCGCCAGCCGCACCGCGAGCGGCAGAAACGGCAACCGTCCTGGCCGCCTGGCGTATCATTGCCCACCCGCTCACGGTGTCGGCCAGCCGCTTGACCCGCGTCAATGGCGCGCCGCCGCAACCTTGCCACGATAACGTTTTGACCGATAGGCGCACCATGACCACTTCGCCGCTACGCCCCCTTGCCGTCCCTCCGCTGGCGCCCCGCGCCTGGCTGGTGGCGGGTTGGCGCAGCTATCTCGCCCAGCCGGCGGTCAGCTCGGCCTATGCGGCGCTGTTCGTACTGGCCGGCCTGTTTGGCAGTGCCATGGCGTGGCGTTTCGATCTGCTGCCGATGCTCTACCCGCTGGCGATGAGCTTCATGCTGGTGGGGCCGGTGGCGGCGACCGGGTTTTACCGCCTGTCCGCCGCGCGGCGCGCGGGGCAGCGCCCCGGCCTGGGCGAGGCGCTGCAGGCGTGGCGCGGGCATGCGGAGTTGTGGGTGCTGGCGATCTTCAGCGGCTTCCTGTGGCTGATCTGGATGACCGATGCGGCGATTCTCTACGGCCTGTACTTCGGCTCGTCCCACCCCGGGCTGTTGCCGCAGTTCGGCTTCGAGCGCACCTGGCCGGCCTTCTCCGTGTTCGCCACGCTGATGTGGCTGCTGGTGGGCCTGATCATCTTTTCGGTCAACGCACTGTCGGTGCCCTTGCTGTTCGAGTCGCGGCTGAGCCTGCCGCTGGCCGTGGGCTGCAGCGTGCGGGCGATATTCGGCAACCCGCTGGCGATGTTCGGCTGGGCCATCGTGCTGACGCTGGTGGTGCTGGTGTCATTCATCGTGCCGCTGCTGTTTCTCGTCACGCTGCCGGTGCTCGCCTACGGCAGCGAGGCATGCTACCGCGACATCTATCCGCCGCCGGCATGAGCGCCCGCAGGCCGGTAATCGCCGCTAGCGCAGCGCGGTGGCCTGCAAAATGGCCGTGGTCGCGCCCTCGGCGTCGATCAGCGTGAGCAGGTCGCCGTCGATGCGGTAGCGTGCCGTCCGTTCCAGCGCATGGGTGAACGCGGTTTCGGTGTCCATGCCGTTGACGCAAGCCATCATGGTAGTAGCAACATGGGCGAAGCGCAGGCTGTCGGCCTCTTGCTCGTAGCCGCCGAGCATGCGGTTGCAGCCGGCAAAGCCGTGCATGCGCTGCTCCTTGCTGGCCAGCACCAGGTGTGGCTCACGCTGACCCGAGGCGGGCAGGAAAGGCTGGCCGCCGACCTCGCGCAGACGCCAGTAGGTATCCTTCAAGCGCCAAGCTGCCTGCGTGTCGCGGCTTTCGCCGATGGCGGCGCGGCACTCGACCGGGTCGCCCTTGCCGCGCGTCCAGCGCAGTTCATCCTCCTTGCCGCGCAGGCTGTACCGGCTGTTGCCGTAATGAAAGCCGGACCCGGCCGGTCGCGCGGGCAGCACCACGTCGCGCCCGCCCGGCAGGCGCAAGGTGGCGTGCTGGCCGTCAACGGCGAACAGCACCTGGATATTGGGCGGCTGCGCGCAGCGGTAGTCCACCAATTTGCCTTCCTGCGCCTGGGCGGCCGTGGCGGCGGCCATGGCAAGCAGCGCCATCAGCTTGATCGTCATGATGCATCCCTCCTGTAGCTCGCTTTGCAGTCTAGCAGCCAGCCCGGCTTGAGCAATGACAGCCAGCCGGACGGACGCGCGACAACCGGCCGCCCGGCCGCGCAGCACATCGCCACATGATCACAATGCCGCTTGCATTATCATGGCAGCCGTCGCCATCGTTTTCCGGACCACCCATGCCGCATAACCCCGCCAAACCCGACGTCGAGATCCGCGACGTGCAGCTGCTTTCCGACAACTGGTATTTCCTGCGCAAGTACACCATCGATTACCGCCGCAGCGACGGCAGCTGGCAGCGCCAGATGCGCGAGGTGTACGACCGCGGCAACGGCGCCACCATCCTGCTCTACAACCGCGAGCGCCAGTCGGTGGTGTTGATCCGCCAGTTCCGCCTGCCGACCTATCTCAACGACTACCACGGCATGCTGATCGAGACCTGCGCTGGCCTGCTCGACGCCGACGACCCGGAAACCTGCATCCGTCGCGAGACCGAGGAGGAAACCGGCTACCGCGTGCGCCATGTGCGCAAGGTGTTCGAGTCGTTCATGAGCCCGGGCGCGGTCACCGAGCGCATCCACTTCTTCGTGGGGGAATACGAGCCTACGGACAAGGTCGAGTCCGGCGGCGGCATCGAGCACGAAGGCGAGGACATCGAGGTGCTCGAACTCAAGCTGGACGAGGCGCTGGCGATGATCGAGCGCGGCGAGATCGTCGACGGCAAGACCATCATGCTGCTGCAGTACGCCAAGCTGCACGGGCTGCTGGGCTGAGCCGGGCGCCCGGGCTCAGCCTGCGGGCCAACACCGGCGCGGCCTGTAGCCTGGCTGCAGGCCGCGCCCATGGCTCACTCCGGCGATGCGGCGAGAGTCGGGCAAAGCTGGGCGGTGGCGTTCATAACGCCAGCCCGTCGCGCTGGTCGGCGGTGCAGGCGCGGCGTTCGAGCCAGGCCGCGATGCCGGCGGCGGACAGATACGAGGCAAACAGCGACACGGCCATCGCCGTGGTCGTCGGTGGCGGCGGCGCGACGATCGCGTACACCTGCGTCGCCACCAGCAGCAGCGTCAACAGCCAGGCTGCCCGCGCCTCGCGCCGTGTCGGCCGCGCCACGGCCAGGTAGCCGAGCAGGCCCAGCACCAGCAGCGACAGCTCGAGCCCGTTGGCGAACGCCGGATAGTTCCACAGGCTGGTGCCGAGCCGCGGCTCGGCACCGTGCAGCGTCATGTCAGGGCGATGGATGATCACATCGAGGAACCAGTGCGACAGCACGGTGAGGCTGACGATGAAGGCCGCGCGCCGGTTCTGCAGGCAGCGCATCGTGACGAAATAGGCGAGCACCGCCCAGCCCGCGTTGCCGAGCAAACTGTGGGTGAAGGGCACGTATTCGATGACCAGCGGGTTGCTGGGCAGCGAGAAATCGAGCGACACGCGCTCGATGCCGAACAGCAGCAGCACGTCGAGCACGATGTCGACGGCCTGCGCCGCCAGCAGCACGGCCCACCACGGCAGGCGCGGCGCCAGTGTCTTGGCGGCGAAGCTCGCCGAGTAATGTCCCGCCAGCATGGTGTCTCCCTTGTGATTATTTGAGCTGCTTCAGGCCGCGCAGCATTCTCAACAATAGCAGCAGGCTTGCCGGCCGGCGCAGGCTGACGCCGCGCAGCAGCTGCCTGAGCAGCGTCAGCGCGTCGAAATACACGCGCTCGCAGACGAGCCGCTCGCCCTCGAAGATAAAGAAGGCCGTCATGCGGCACACGAAGGTCTGGCCGGTGGCCGGCAGCCCGTGGTAGGCGCCGTGCTGCGTGCCGGACAGCGTGAATTCGACGACGACCGCATCGTCGGTATGGCGCAGCGAGATCAGCTCGTTGCGCTGATCCGGGAAGGCCCGGCGCGAGTCGCGGTAATAGCCGTTGACGGCGTCGTGGCCGTCGTACACCTCTCCGGTGGCGACGATTTCGTAATGCGGATGCGGAAAGGTCGATAACACGCTCTCGAAATCGAGCAAGTTCTCATCGGCCATGTGGGCGCGCACGATGGCTTCGCGCCGGTTGCGCAGATCGATCTGGATGGTCATGGTCAGTCCCGCCCGCAGCTTGCGGGCAGCCTCGGTAATTGGTCAAAATGGGCCTGCAGCCCGACAACGCCCGCATTCTCGGATAGATGACCGATACCGTATTGACGACACCGACAAGCCGATTGACCGCAGCGACACGCTACGGTGTCGCGATGCACTACGTGCGCCTGCTGCTCGACTACGCGGCCGAACGCGGCCTCGCCGCCGAGCGGCTGTGGCTCGCGGTGGGTGCAGACCCGGCATTGCTCGGCGACGCCGATGGCCGGCTCGATTTCGACACCTTTCTCAAGCTCTGCGGCTGGCTTGCCCAGGAACTCGACGACCCCTCGCTGGGCCTGCACCTGGGCCAGTCGATCAAGCCCGGCTACTACGGCCCGCACGGCTTCAGCCTGATCAGCTGCGGCAACGCGCGCGAGCTGATGCGGCGCTCGATGCGCTATTCCTCGCTGGTACTCGATGCCTATCGCAACGAAATCAAGCAGGATGGCGATACCATCGTGCGCTACTGGCGCAGCAATCTGCCGCTGACGCATGAAGACGGCCGCCGCATCGACGAGCAGAGCATGGCGGCCTGGATCACCCTCGCCCGCTGGATGCTCGGCGACGACAGCATCGCGCCGGACTGGGTATCGTTCCGCCACCCGGCGCCGGCCGGGCTGGCCGCCTACGAGGCGCTGTTCCGCTGCCCGCTGCGCTTTGCCGCCGAGGATACGGCCGTGGCCTTTCCGGCGCGCTATCTCGACCGCGCCCTCCCGCAGGCCAATGCCCAGGTGGCGCAGATGATGGACGCGCTGTGCGCGCAGCTGCTGCAGCGCCTGCAGGCCGAGCGCAGCCCGGCCTGGCTGGCCGATTGCGAGCGCACCATCGTGCGCTCGTTCGAAGGCCAGGTGCCCGAGCTCGCCGGCATTGCCGCCGCCATCGGCATGGCACCGCGCGAGCTGCGCCACCGTCTGGCCGAGCACGGCCTGAATTTCCGCGAGCTGGCCGACCGGCTGCGCCACGAGCTGGCGCGGGACTACCTGGCCAAGCCCGCCCTGAGCCTGGTCGACATCGCCTATCTGCTGGGCTTCTCCGAACAGAGCGCTTTCCAGCGCGCCTTCAAACGCTGGGCGGGCTGCACGCCGGGCGAATACCGCCGCAACGGTGGCAACGCATAGCGATTCCAGAATATGTAAGTGATTCGTTAGTCTGGCCGCAATATGCTGATCTGGATAGCAAATCCCCGGCCATGCCTATCATCACAGGAGGTCGCATCATGTGCACACGTGTTCATCGCCACTCCATCTTCTGCATCCTGCCGCCCCATATCCTGCGGGCCATCGCCACGAACTCGGCGCAACAGCCAGAACGCGAGGCCGCGCTGAGAACCCTGTCGCTCGACAGCACCTTCCGCAGCCTGCGTCTTGCCGGCGGCATCCCCACCGGCCGGCCGCACATCGCCCGCCTGGGCGCGGAGGAAGGCAGCAAGCAGCGCACCATCTACAGCGCCAACGGCCACCAGGACCTGCCCGGCGAAATCATGCGCAAGGAAGGCAGTACGCCGAGCAGCGACGTGGCCGCCAACGAAGCCTATGACGGCTTGGGCTCGACCTATGACTTCTACTGGGAAAACTTCGCCCGCCATTCGATCGACGATGAAGGCATGCCGCTGAACGCCACCATCCACTATGGCAGCAAGTACAACAACGCCTTCTGGAACGGCGAACAGATGGTGTTCGGCGACGGCGACGGCGCCATCTTCGAACGCTTCACCAAGTGTCTCGATGTCATCGGCCATGAGCTGACGCACGGCGTGACGCAGGACGAAGCCGGCCTGATCTACCAGTTCCAGCCCGGCGCGCTCAACGAGTCGGTGTCGGACGTGTTCGGCTCGCTGATCAAGCAGTTCCAGCTCAAGCAGACCGCCGACAAGGCCGACTGGCTGATCGGTGCGGGGCTGTTCACCAGCCGCATCCAAGGCAAGGCGCTGCGCTCGATGGCGGCACCGGGCACGGCCTATGACGACCCGACGCTGGGCAAGGACCCGCAACCCGCTCACATGCGCAACCTGGTGCGCACCTTCGAGGACAACGGCGGCGTGCACATCAATTCGGGCATCCCCAATCACGCCTTCTACCTTGCCGCCACCAAGCTCGGTGGCTACGCTTGGGAAAAGGCCGGCCGCATCTGGTACGAAACACTGAAGGACGCGCGCCTGCGGCCGAATGCCGGTTTCTCGCGCTTCGCCAAGCTGACCGTATCGGTTGCCGGCCGCCTCTACGGCGCAACCAGCTCCGAAGCCAAGGCTGTCGGTGATGCATGGAAGGAAGTTGGCGTCAGGACCTGATGCCGGGCGCCGCCGCGGCCACCACCGCGGCGGCCTCACGGGAGGGAAGATGGGAAGCGATACGGACAAGCCCTGCCAACTAGCGCTCTCGCTGGCTGAAAAAGGCGGCCTGGCCTTCATCCCAGGCTTGAACAATGTCGTCACCCGCCTGTCCGGCGACCAGCTCGACGCGGCCGGGCGCGTGGCCCTGCTGGCCGCCGTCGAAGCGGCGGGGCTCGCCGAGCTGCCCGCGCGCGCGCCGATCCCAGGCAAGGGGGCGGACTACAAGACCTATGCGCTCGACGTGGAGCTCAACGGACGGCAGCTGAAGGTCGAGTTCAACGATCTGACCCTGACGCCGCCGCTGGCCCACCTGCTCGAACTCATCCGCAGTCTGGCGGCCGCGCACAGCAGTTGAGCCTTCGCTACAGCCACCCGGCCTGCTTGAAGCGGCGCCACAGCAGCACATCCAGCACCATCATCAGCAGCACGGCAGCCGGGTAGCCGTAGGCCCATTTGAGCTCGGGCATCTTGTCGAAATTCATGCCGTAGATGCCGGCGATCATCGTCGGCACCGCGAACAGCGCGCCCCAGGCGGCGAGCTTCTTGGTGATGGCCGAATCGTCGAGCGAGATCATCGACAGGTTGACCTGGATCGCAGTGTTGAGCATGTCGCGGATCGCCTCGATGTGCTTCGAGATGCGTTCGAGGTGGTCGTATACGTCGCGGTAGTATTCCTGCAGCTTGACGCAGACCTGCGGCACGCGGCCGCCATAGAGCCGCGAGGTGGCCTCCAGCAGGGGCGCGACGCTGTGCTGCACGGTCATCAGCTTGCGCTTGAGGTCGTACAGCTCCTCGATGTTGACGCGCGTCGAGGAGCCCTTGCTGAAGATGCGCGCCTCGATGCGTTCGAGCTGTTCTTCGAGCTTGTCGATGATCGGGAAGTAGCGGTCGACCACCGCATCCATCAGCGCGTACAGCACGAAGCCCGAGCCGTGCAGCAGCAGGTGCGGCTCGCGTTCGCAGCGCGTACGCACATTGAGGAAGCCCAGGTTGGAGCGGCTGCGCACCGACAGCACGTAGTTGGGGCCGGCAAACACGCAGACTTCGCCGACGCTGATCTCGCCCGCGTCGTCCATCTCCAGCAGGTGCAGCACGACGAACAGCATATTGCCGTATTCCTCGATCTTGGGCCGCTGGTGGCCCTTGCGCGCATCCTCCACGGCGAGCTCGTGCAGGCCGAACTCCTCGCGCATCTCTTCGAGCTCGTAGGGCTCCGGGTCGCGCAGCGCGACCCAGACGAAACAGTAAGGCTGGCCGACGTAGTCGCTGATATCGGGCTTGCGGATGTCGGCGAGCTTGTTGCCGTCCTGATAGGCGGCACAGTTGATGAGCATGGTGGCGGGTTTCCTGGCTGAATCGCCGCCATCATATGACGGCGGCTGCCGTCATACCACCCACTCGGTATTCGCGCTGCGCCAGGCCTCGCACTGCAGGCGCACCACGTCGCTCAGCGACTGGCTCGTGGCGAAGCGCTCGCGCAGCCAGGCGGCATCGGTCGCCATGCGCACCGCCCGACCGCGCAGGTAGGCGAGCGCATCGACGGTGCCGAGCTCCCGCGCCGTCTCCGACAGCCTGTCGAACGTCGCCAGCAAGTCCTGCCGCAGCTCGGGCCTGGCCAGCGTCTCGACGTCGCAGAGCGTGCCCGCCAGGCCGAAGCGGCAAGCCTGGAAGCGGTTGAAGGCATAGGTCTGGTAGGTGTCGGGGTGCGGCGCGATCTCGGGGTGCGCGAGGAAGTAGCCGGCCAGCGTGCGGGCATAGGCAGCGATCGCCACGGCCGTTTCGAGCTGCAGCGGCGTGTCGCACACGCGGATTTCCACCGTGCCGTATTCGGGTTTGGGGCGGATGTCCCAGTAGAAGTCCTTCATGCTGGCGACGATGCCATAACCGCTCATCTTGCCGAAGTAGTCTTCGAATGCCTGCCACGACGCCACCATCGGCATGCAGCCCGACAGCGGAAAGGCGTTGATGCTGGTGAGCCGCGACGAATGGAACAGCGTGTCGACCCCCTGGTAGAACGGCGACGAGCACGACAGCGCGATGAAGTGCGGCATGTAGCGCGCCAGCAGGTGGGTCAGCCTCACCGCCGCATCGCCGTCGGGCACGCCGATGTGGATGTGCTGGCCGTAGACGGTGAACTGCTTGGCCAGGTAGCCGTAAAGCTCGGATACCAGCAGATAGCGCTCTTTCGGGTAGATCGCGCGGTCCGCCCAGTGCTGGAACGGGTGCGCGCCGCCGCCGCCGATGCCGAGGTTGAGCTTGTCGGCGGCGCCCAGCACGATGTCGCGGATGGCGATCAGCTCGGCCAGCATCTCGCGGTGGCTCTCGTGCACCCCGGAGGCGATCTCGAGCATGCTCTCGGTGATCTCGGGCTTGATGTCATAGCCCTTGTTGCGGCGCTCGATCAGCGCCAGCAGGTCGCGCGCGCCACGCGTCAGGTTGTAGTCGCGCCGATTGACGATCTGCAGCTCGAGCTCGATGCCGAACGTCAGTGGTTTGGATGGCTTGAAATCGAGCATGGCTTACCTCCCCCCGGGCAACTCGTCGCTGAGCACCAGCGCCCGCCGCATCACCAGCGGCCCGAGCAGCTCGACGAAGACCAGGGCCGACACCATCATCGCCGACAGCTGCGGGCCGAAATTCGGGTAGTCGCCCGCCGCGCTGAGCAGCACGATCGTCACCACGCCCGAAAGCGGGAACAGGCTCAGCCCGAGGCACGCCCCCTTGCGCCAGCTGATGCCGTTGAAGCGCGCCAGGGCGGTGGTCAGCGTCACAGCCACCAGGCTGCGCAGGGCGACGAAAGCCAGCGCCAGCCACCAGTATTCGCTCAGGTAGTAAAGCGTGAGCTGCGCTCCGGCATACACGAACAGCATCACGCACAACAAGGTGTCGAGCGGGTGGATGTCGGCCTCGGCCAAGGGCAGCCTGGCACGGCCGCTCTGCGTGGCGACGCCGAGAAACAGCAGCGCGATCAGCGACGACACGCCGAGCATGCTGCCCAGCGCCACCAGCAGCGCCACCACGGCCAGCACGAAGGCGGCCAGCAGGCCGCGCCGGTCCGGCAGGTAGGGCAGCACGGCAGCCATCACATGGGCCCCGGCCCAGCCCAGCAGCACCGCGCCGAACAGGCGGTAGAGCGGCGACAGCAGCCACTGCGCCCAGTCAGCCTGGTTTTCCAGGTGCCACCACGAAGTGCCGATGGTGAACAGCACGATGGCCAGCGCGTTGCCGATCGCAGTCAGGTGCAGCATGCGCTCGGTCACCTGCCCCTCGGCGCGCAGCTCGCGCACCAACATCAGCGCGATGGCGGGCGAGGTCGTCATGCCGAGCACGGCGACCATGGCGGCCGGCGGGCCGTCAAAACCAAGATAGCGCAGGCCGCAGAACAGCGCGGCGAACACAGCGCCGCCAGTGAGCACGCCGGTCGCCAGCAGCCAGCGTTCGCGCAGCAGCCAGGCCAGGTCGATGCGCCGGCCCAGCTCGAACAGGATCAGGCCGAGCGCGATGTCGACGACGAAACGCAGGTCGGCCAGCGCGCCGAAATCGAGCAGATTGATGCCCGCGGGCCCGACCAGCAGCCCGGTCAGCATATAGCCGGTCAACAGAGGCAGATGCAGCAGCCGGTGGCTCAGGGCCGCGCCGAGCACGCCGGCGGCAAGCAGGATGCCGACGCCGAACACGCCGACCTCGGCCGGGCTTGGCCGCCAGCTCAACACCGGTAACAAATCGAAAGGCATGACTTCACCCCCAAGGCTGTTGTTGGTTTCATGGTGGGATGAACGCATCGGCCCAGCGGCGGGGCCCGTTCTGCTTGTGCGGCTGAAAGCCGCTACCAGGGCGGATTGAAGAGGCGTGTCGTGGTGGTTGACGTCCCTGATCTTTAGTTTGAACCCCATCGCGGCGATTTAGTTCCACCCACGCGGCGCGGCGCGCTTTCGGCTAAGCTGCAGGCTGCCCGCCACGAGAACCCGCCATGCAATTCGAATTCGCCACGGCTACCCGCATCGTATTCGGCAGCGGCCAGGCCGCCGAGCTGCCCGCCATCGCCGCCGGGCTTGGGCGCCGCGTCATGCTCGCCACCGGCAGCCGCCCCGAGCGCCACGCCGGGCTCGCGGCCGCGCTGGTGGCGCAGGGCCTGGCCGTCACGCCGTTCGCGGTCAGCGGCGAGCCGACCACCGATGTGGCCGAGCACGGCGTGAGGCTGGCGCGCGATGCCCGGTGCGACATGGTGATCGGCATCGGCGGCGGCAGCGTCCTCGATGTCGGCAAGGTGATCGCCGCCATGCTCAGCAACGGCGGCGCGCTGTTCGACTACCTCGAGGTGATCGGCCGCGCCCAGCCGCTCGCCTGCCCGGCCGTGCCCTACATCGCCGTGCCGACCACCGCCGGCACCGGCGCCGAAGTCACGCGCAACGCGGTGCTCGGCTCGCCGGCCCATGGCGTCAAGGTGAGCATGCGCAGCCCGCACATGCTGCCGCGGCTGGCCTTGATCGACCCCGAACTGATGCGCTCGATGCCGCCCGCGCTAACGGCCAGCAGCGGGCTCGATGCGCTGACCCACGTGATCGAGCCCTTCCTGTGCAAGCAGCCCAACCCGCTGACCGACGCGCTGTGCCGCGATGCGATCGTGCGCGCCGCGCGGGCGCTGCCGGCCGCCTACCGCGACGGCGACGACCTGGCCGCGCGCGAGGACATGGCCGTGGTCGGCCTGTTCGGCGGCCTGGCGCTTGCCAACGCGAAGCTCGGCGCGGTACATGGCTTTGCCGGCCCCTTGGGCGGCATGATCGACGCGCCGCACGGCCTGCTGTGCGCGCGGCTGTTGCCCGTCGTGCTCGATACCAACCTAGCGGCGCTGCGGGCACGTGCGCCGGACAGCCCGGTGCTAGCCCGCTTTGGGGAGCTGGCGCGCCTCGTCAGCGGGGATGCCACGGCAGAGGCCGACGCTTGCGTGGCCTGGGCACACGCGCTGTGTCGCGAGCTGCAGGTGCCCGCGCTGTCCTCGTTCGGCCTCGCCCCGGCACGCATCCCCGAGGCCGTCGCCAAGGCGCGCCAGGCCAGCAGCATGAAGGGCAACCCGATCGTGCTCGACGACGACGAGCTCACTCGCCTGCTCGAACGCGCCTGCTGAGCCGTATCCGTCCCGGCACCCAGGCCTGCCGGATTGCGTCCCCGGTACGGCGGCCCGCAGCCGGGCGCCCATGGCCCGAGCGGCCCGCTCCGCCCCGGCCTTGAGCACGGCACGGCGGGCGACAGCCGCTCACACGGCGCGGCTGACGATCTGGTACACGATCTCTCCCACCAGCGCGAACGCGGGCGACAGCAGCAGGCTCGACCAGGCGTAGCCCGATGCGCCCGGCAGCAGCACCGACAGCGCGGGCTGGTCCGGGTGATGGCGCACGGCCACGCTGCTGTGCAGCGGAAAGCGCGCCACCAGCCGGCGCGAGAACGCGAGCCCGGGTGCGGAGCCGAAATGCACACGCCAGCCAGTATAGGCCTTGCCGCCAACCTGGTAGCGGTATTCGATCTCCATCATCCACCGGCTGGATACCTTGCTGCCGTTCGTCAGCGGCGAGAAAACCTGCACCCTGGAACGCGTCATGGTCCCCGTTGCGGTCGGCCAGCCGGCACTGCGATAGGCGCGCGACAGCGACAGCAGCGCAAAGGCGAGCGGCACGATGGCAAACACGGCGATGAGAATGACTTCGGCGATGGGCATGGTCAGGATTGGAGGTGGTTAGTCAGCGTGGGGGCGCCCCGCCCGAGGCGGGCCGGCGTATCGGCGGGGACCAACGCGGCGAGCGGCATGGCAAGGTCAATCGCACAGGTAGATGTCCACCCGCTCCTTGCCGCGCCCGATATTGTTGCGCTTGAGCCGGATCGCGCCGATCTCGCCGGTGTCCTTCACATGCGTGCCGCCACAGGGCACGCGCGAGAAGCCGTCGATCTCCCAGTAGCGGCGCTCGTTCGCCTCGTCCTCGAAGGCGCTGCGCACCTCGCGCTTCGATGCGATGATCGCGTTTGCCTCGTCGGCGATGGCGGGCAGCAGCGGTGAAATGCTCTGCGGCCAGGCGAAATCGATGCGCGCCTTGTCCTCGGCGATATGCGCGCCGATCTTTTCGACGCCGGGCAGCGTGCGGCCGATCAGCTCGAGCACCAGCTCCGCCGCGAAATGCAGCCGCATCAGCCGATAGCGGCGCGCCCAGTCGATCTCGACCTCGACGGACTGGCCCGGCGCCAGCCCATGGTCATCCGGCAGGGTGTAGACGATGTCCCGTCCGCGCTTGTGCGCCGCCAGTACCGGCAAGCCGGCGATGCTGCCGCGATCGCCCTCCTGCCCGCCCGAGAAGGCGAAGAAGATGGTCGAAGCGAGCCACACCTGCGTGCCCGCGACATCGCTGACGGTGGTGCCGAGCCGGGTCTGATACGGGTCGAGCCAGAATTGCTTGTGCGTCATGAGCTATCCTGCGTGTGGAATCGAAGCGCGGTGGCAGGCCACACACCTTGCCTGCAGCCGCTTCCAGGCCAGCCTGCTAGGGCCGGGCGGCGTCCGCCGGCGGGCTCGCCGCCGCGTGGCCCTGCCCGAGGTAGGCGCGCACCGCGTCAACGATGGCCTGGCACATGGCGTCCTGATTGTGCGCCTGCGATACATAGCGCTCGTCGTCCGGATCGACGATCACCCCCACTTCGAGCAGCACGGCGGGCACGCGGGTCTTGTGCAGCACCACGAGATCGTCGAAACGGTAGATGCCGAGCCGCTCGTTCAGCCATTCGCGCCGTTCACCCGCGATGTCTTCCGCGTGGTGCGGTGTCGGCGGGCGCCCCAGGCCGAGCAGGGCCTGGCCGAGTTGCTCGGCGAAGCGGTAGGCATCGGGGAAGGCCGGGTTGGCTTTCGACACGAAGATCGAATAGCCGCCGATCGGGCGCGTGGTCTGGTAGGCAGCCCCGCTCGCCAGCTCGATCTTCTTCAGATAGGCCAGCTGAGCCGAGTCGTGGTGGATCGCCAGGAACAACGCCGGCTGCTCGTCGTTGGCGATCGTGGCGCGGTCGGTCAGGCTCAGCGACTGGCCGGGCTCGCGCGTCAGCCTGACGGTGAACGAGGCCGCGCGTAGCGCATCGGCTAGCTTGGCGGCGAAATGGTCGTTGTAGACCACCTCGTACACGCCGCGCACGCCCAGCGCGCCCTGCTGCCTGGGCGTGTGGCCCGGGTCGAGCATGATGGTGGCGCCATCGCCGGCCAGCGCAGGCTGCAGCCCAAGCCAGGCCAGCAGCGCGATCAGCCCGCGGAGCTTGCCGCGGCCCATGCTCAGCTCCAGCTCTTGCTGCCGATCATGTCGTCGCGGCAGGTGCCGGACTTGCACTCGCGCAGGCGGTCGCGCAGGTATTCGCTGCGCTTGCGGTTGACGTCGTAGTTGCAATCGACGTTGATCGTGCCTGCCGTCGGCTGGCAGGTCTGATCGCGGTATTTCATCCAGTCGCGCTGCACGCTCAGCAGTTGCTTCTTCGTGCCCTCCTTGATCGCGCCGCGCAGCTCGTTGTAGACGCTGTTGAGCTCCTTGTCGGATTTGAGGAACAGCTTGCTGTAGCAGTAGGTCAGGTCGTAGCTGGTGGTGTATTTGTCGCACTCGCCTTGCGCCTGCGCGCCGTGAAAGGCGATAGCCAGCATGCCGGCGAGAACGCTACCGATCAGTCGTTTCATGTCGATTCCTTGTCGTTGAGTGAAGAAATTTGTCGCCAGCCGCGGCACCCGGTACGGCAGCAGGGTCAGCCACGCGTCGAGATTGTCGCCGATGCCGGGCCTACCCGGCATCGGGCCGAGCCGCAGCTCACGCCTGGTGAACTCGATACGGCCATAACGGTGACAACGGTCGCCCGGCAGCGGGTGCAGCGCCCGACCGCCAGCCGCACGAGTCCGCACAGATCGACACGCGGCCCTGCAGGAAAGCGGCATGCCAGCCATCGAGCATGGATGCGGAGGCGGAACCCGGCATAGGCGAATGATAGCAGCAAGCCAGCTGCCATTCAGGCGTGGCTTGGCGCTTATGCAGCCGTCCAACTATATTGGAACCACAGCACACAGGGAGCTAGCCATGGCCTCATACACGGTGGATGCCATCCGGTCGGTCGCGCTCGTCGGCCATTTCGATACCGGCAAGACCACGCTGACGGAGGCGCTGCTGTACCGCGCCGGCGCCATCGGCAGCCCGGGCACGGTGGAGCGTGGCGACACCGTGTGCGATTTCGACCCGCTGGAGAAGGACTACCGCCACTCGCTGAGCTTGGCGCTGGTCAATTTCAGCCACCAGGGCGCGGAAGTCCGCCTGATCGACACCCCGGGCTACCCCGACTTCATCGGCAACTCGATCTGCGCGCTGGCGGCGGCCGATACGGCGCTGATCGTGGTCAACGCCACCAACGGCATCGAGCTCACCACCACGCGCATGATGGACTGGGCCGCCCGGCGCCAGCTCTGCCGCATGATCGTGATCAACAAGATCGACGCCGAGCGCGTCGACCTGCCCAGCCTGCTCGACGAGCTGCGCGAGGCCTTCGGCAAGGAGGTGCTGCCGATCAACCTGCCCGCCGACCACGCCAACCGCGTGGTCGACTGCTTTTTCAACCCCGGCGGCGAGGCCGACTTCTCGTCGGTGGCCGAGGCGCACCGCGCGCTCGTCGACCAGGTGGTGGAGGTCGACGAGGAGCTGATGGCGCTCTACCTCGAACAGGGCGAGGTGGCGCCCGAGCAGCTGCATGCGCCGTTCGAGCGGGCGCTGCGCGAGGGCCATCTGGTGCCGGTATGCTTCGTCTCGGCGCGCACCGGGGCCGGCGTGGCCGAGCTGATGGACGTGCTGGTCAGGCTCGCGCCCAATCCGTTGGAGGGCAACCCGCCGCTGCTGGTCAAGGGCGAAGGCGAGACGGCGCTATCGTTCCATGCCGAGCCATCGCCCGACAAGCATGTGATCGCCCATGTATTCAAGGTGATCATGGACCCCTTCGTCGGCAAGATGGGCATCTTCCGGCTGCACCAGGGCACGCTGACGCGCGACACGCAGCTGTTCGTCGGCAGCGGCCGGAAGCCGTTCAAGGTCGGCCACCTGTTCCGCATCCAGGGCAAGGTCTATACCGAGGTCGACAGCCTGCTGCCGGGCGATTTCGGCGCCATCGCCAAGGTCGAGGAGATCGAATTCGATAGCGTGCTGCACGATTCGCACGACGAAGACCAGATCCACATGAAGCCGCTCGAATTCCCCACGCCGATGCAGGGGCTCGCGGTCGAGCCCAAGCGGCGCGGCGACGAGCAGCGCATCTCCGAGGTGCTGCACAAGCTGCAGATGGAAGACCCCTGCTTCAAGGTCGAATACCATCAGGCCACGCACGAAACCGTCATGCGCGGCCTGGGCGAGCTGCACCTGCGCTACATCCTCGACCGCATGGCCGGGCAATACCATCTCGAAGTCGCCACCCAGCCGCCGCGCGTGCCCTATCGCGAGACCATCACGCTGACAGCCGAAGGCCACCACCGCCACAAGAAGCAGACCGGCGGCGCCGGCCAGTTCGGCGAGGTGTTCCTGCGCGTGGAGCCGCTCGAGCGCGGCGCGGGCTTTCAGTTCGCCGACGAGGTCAAGGGCGGCGTGATCCCGGGGCAATTCATCCCCTCGGTCGAAAAGGGCATCCACCAGGTGCTGCTGGCCGGCCCGCTGGCGGGATGCGCCGTCACCGACGTCAAGGTGACGGTGTACGACGGCAAGCACCATTCGGTCGATTCGAAGGATGTGGCATTCCAGGCCGCCGGCCGCAAGGCCTTCATCGATGCAATCGGCAAGGCGCGCCCCATCGTGCTCGAGCCGGTGGTGGCGGTCGAGATCACCTGCCCCGAGCACGCGATGGGCGACATCACGGCCGACCTCACCAGCCGCCGCGGCCAGGTCACCGGCACGCAGAGCCTGTCGCGCGGCATGGCCATGGTGAACGGCCAGGTGCCGCTGTCCGAGTTGAGCAATTATGCCGCTCGCCTGAAATCGGTGACAGGCGGCCAGGGCAGCTATACCATGAACCTCAGCCATTACGACGCGGTGCCGCAGGATGTGCAGCTGCGGCTGGCGTCGGAATACAAGGCCGCCCCCGATGAAGACTGATTGTGAGGAACTTGGGTACACCGTCGTGTGTCTTTGAAGGAGTATGGACAAGGCAATCCCCCCGCTACCCGGCACGAGCGGCCCGGCCCCCGGCTTTTATGACCGGCGCGCCAGAAAGCCGCTGAAGATCGGCCTGTCGCCGCGCATCCTGAACGAAGTGCCGGTCGAGCTCGGCTTCAAGAACCGCAAGCTGCAATACCTCGAGCAGTCGATGGCGCACTGGGTGCTCGACAGCGGCGCGCTGGTGTTCATGCTGCCGACCGTTGTCACACGCGGCGAGCTGACGCCCGACGACATCGACACCGCCGATTATGTCGATGCGCTCGATGGCCTGGTGCTGCAAGGCGGCGTCGACATCTGCCCGGTGAGCTATGGTGAATCGAATCGCCACGCCGACCCCAAGTGCGACTCGGTGCGCGACGATTTCGAGCTGGGCCTGCTGCGCGGCTTCATCGCCCAGCAAAAGCCGGTGCTCGGCATCTGCCGAGGCATGCAGCTGATCAACGTGGCCTGCGGCGGCAGCCTGATGCAGGATATCGGCAGCGAGCTCGCGGCCTGCACCTCGCACAACAGCGCCGAGCTGTATGACCACAATATCCATGATGTGCGTTTTCAGCCCGGCAGCCTGCTCGAACAACTCTATCGCGAGGAACCGAAGCGCGGCGTGGTGTCGATCCACCACCAAGCGGTCAAGACACTGGGCTCGCGCCTCGATGTCGAGGCCATCAGCCCATGCGACGGCATCGTCGAGGCAATCCGCCTGCAAGGCCCGGCCTGGGTCGTCGGCGTGCAGTGGCACCCGGAATACCACGACCAGTGCTGCGAAGGCGTGATGCCCGCGGCACCGTTGCTCGATGCCTTCCTGGATGCGGCGCGGGCGCGGCGCAACGCGATCTGGCCCAAGCGCGACGACACCCCGTTGCGCGAGCCGGCGCACACCTGAGCCGCCAGCTTGAGCGTTTCGGCACCAAACCTGATCGCCTGCGCGCCACAGCCTGGCTGCGCGCAAGCGATACTGGCCTGACTTCAACCGCCCGGAGCCAGACCATGTCGCGTCATCATCTGCTTGTCGCAGCCAGCCTCGTTTTCGCCTGCTCGTCCGCCATGGCCGGCGAGTTTCGCATCTGGAGCAACGACATCGCCGGCGGCCGCCTCAGCAAGACCCAGGAATACAACGCCCACGGCTGCAGCGGCGGTAACCTGTCGCCGCAGCTGGCCTGGGCCGATGCCCCGGCCGGCACGCGCAGCTTCGTGGTCACCGTCTACGACCCGGATGCGCCAACCGGCTCGGGCTTCTGGCACTGGGTGGTGGCCAACCTACCGGCCGACAGCCAGCGCCTGGCGGGTGGCGCCGGCAGTGGCAAGGCCAGCCTGCCCGCCGGCAGCCTCGAAACGCGCACCGACATGGGCGTGCCCGGCTTCGTTGGCGCCTGCCCGCCAGCCGGCGAGCGCCATCGCTACCAGTTCACCGTGCATGCGCTCAAGGTCGATCACCTCGATATCACGGCGGATACCAGCGCCGCACTCGTCGGCTTCATGACACATATGAATAGCCTGGGCCAGGCGAGTTTCACTGCCACCTACGCACGCTGACCGGAGATGACCATGCCCGCCGCCCCTCGCCCGCCAGGGCAACGCGTGATCCTTGCCCGCGAGGGCCATGGCGCCAGCGGGCGAATCGTCGAGTACGGGCTGCCGGTGCTGCGCGGCATCGCCATCGACCACCCGAGCCTGATCGTCGTGCTCAAGGGCACCAAGACGCTGCGCTGGGATGGCCACAGCTGCCGCATCGAAGCCGGCGAGGCCGTCGCGCTGGCCAGCGGCGGGCTGTTCGATGTCGAAAATCATCCCGCGCCCGACGGCGAATACCAGGCCAGCTGGTTTGCCTGGCATGGCGATGCGCTGGCCGCCCACGCCCCCGCGGTCGGCAGTCGGCCGGTGCGCGACATGCTGCTGCTCGGCGCCGTGGAGCCCGCCTTCATGGCGAGCTTCGAGCATGCGCGCGAGGCAATCGGCGATGCGGTTGGCGTGCCCGATGCGATCGCCCGGCACCGCCTGGCCGAGCTGCTGGCGTGGATCGCGTTGCGCGGCGGCCATTTCGCGACGAACCCCCAGGCCAGCGTGAAACAACGCGTGCGCGCACTGCTCGGCCGCGCGCCGGAGCAGGACTGGAGCGCAGCCGCCGTGGCAAGCGCGCTGGCGATGAGCGAAGCGACGCTGCGCCGGCGCCTGACCGCCGAAGCGAGCTCGTTGACCAGCCTGCTCGTCGACGTGCGCATGTCGCTCGCGCTCAGCCTGCTGCAGTCGACCGATCGCCCGATCGTGCAGATCGCCCAGGATGCAGGCTACGCCTCACCGTCGCGCTTTGCCGTGCGCTTTCGCGAGCGCTTCGGCTTTGCCCCGACCGCCGTCAGGGGCCACCAGCGGGATGGCGCCAGCCGCCCCGGCGCGGCTTAAACTAGGCAGCCGATGGCAGGGCTGGTCCGGCGGCAGGAAACAGCAGCAGCACGCAGGAGCCCACGTCCCCGTCGCCCGGCTCGATCCGCAGGCTGGCGCCGTGCCGCGCGGCGATCTCGCTGACGATGGCCAGCCCGAGCCCGCAGCCGGGCTCGACCGTATCCGTACCGCGATAGAAGCGCTCGCACACCCGGCCGCGCTCGGCTTCGGCGATGCCCATGCCGGTATCGTTGACGCGCACGGCAACCTGCCCGCCCAGCAGCGCGACGCCGACGGTGATCTGCCCGCCTGCGGGCGTGTAGCGGATCGCATTGTCGATCAGGTTGGCCAGCAACTCGGCCAGCAACATCGGCTCGCCGGCGACGAGGGCCGGCGTCGCGCACAGTTTGGCGCCGAGATCGTGGCCACGGGCCAATGCCGCGGGCACCCAGTCGGCCGTCACCTGCTCGGCCACCCGGCACAGGTCGACCGGGGCCTGCGGCACCGCCCCATCCCCCTTGCTGTCGGCGCGCGCCAGCGCCAGCAGCTGCTGCACCAGCCGCACGCCGCGATCGACGCCGAGCCGCAGCTGTTCGAGCGAATGGCGCACCTCGGCCGGATCGCCCTGCGCCAGCGCGAAGTCGGTCTGCGCCTTGAGTCCGGCCAGCGGCGTGCGCAGCTGATGCGCCGCATTGGCGACGAAACGCTGCTGCGCCGCGAGCATGCCGGCGGTGCGCGCGAGCAGGCCGTTGAGCGCATCGATCAGGCCATTGAGCTCGGCGGGCGCGCCGCCACGGTCGAGCGGTTCGAGATTGCTGGCGGCGCGCGCACCGACCACCGCTTCGAGCCGGCGCAGCGGCGCCAGGCCGCGGCGCACGCCGAGCACGATCACGCCGACAGCGATGGCGATCAGCATCAGCTGCGGCAGCACCACGCCGCCGAGCATCTGCTTCGCCAGCAGGCGGCGCTTGCGTAGCGTTTCCGCAGTCTGCACCAGCACGCGGTGCGCGCCGAAGTCGAGCAGCATGGCCGACACGCGAATCGGCTCGCCACCGGCCTGGCTGTCGTAGAAGAACGGCTGGCCATCGCTGCGGCTCGGCTCGGGCAGCGAGATGTCGGCCGAGCCGTCGAGCCGCTGGCCGGTGCTCAGGTCGTCGACGCGGAAATAGATCCTGTCGTATTGGTCCAGCGTCAGCATGTGCCGCGCCACCGCCGGCAGCACGACGCTGACCGCCGAGTTCTCCAGCCTCACCTGCGCCGACAGCGTCAGGGTGTTGTCGAACAGGCCGCGGTCGTAGGCGGTGTTGGCGTACTTGAGTGCCAGGCTGTAGGTGATCGCGCCACCGAGCAGCAGTACGGCCAGCATCGGCAGCAGCAGCCAGCGCAGCAGCAGTGCGCGCAGCGAGCCTGCGCTAGTCGGCATCACCGGCCTCCAGCAGGTAGCCCAGCCCGCGCACGGTGCGGATCGCCGCCCCCGCGCCATCGAGCTTGCGGCGCAGGCGGTGGACATAGACCTCGACCGCGTTCTGGCCGATGTCGCCGTCCCAGCCGGTCAGCATTTCCTGGATGCGGTCCTTGCCGACCACGCGGCCGAGGTTCATCAGCATCAGCTCGAGCAGCGCGGTTTCGCGCGACGACAGTGCCAGCGCGCCATCGCCGACATAGGCGCGGCGCTCCTGCACATGCCAGCGCAGGCGGCCACAGCCGATCACGTCGGCCTGGCCGCGCCGCAGCAGGGCGCGCAGCCGCGCTTCGAGCTCCTTCAGGTCGAAGGGTTTGCTCATGAAGTCGTCGGCGCCGCAATCGAGGCCGTCGATCTTGTCCTGCACCGTGTCGCGCGCGCTCAGGATCATCACCGGCAGCCTGTCCTGCCGCTGCCGCAGGCGGCGCAGCACGGCCAGGCCGTCGAGGCGCGGCAGGCCCAGGTCGAGTACGACGATGTCGAAGCTGGTGGCCGCCAGCGCGGCATCGGCCTGCTCGCCGTCGCTCACGCAGTCCACGGTATAGCCGGCCTGGCCCAGTGCGCGCTTGAGCACGTCGAGGATGACCGGGTCGTCTTCAATCAGCAGCAGTCGCATGGTTTCGCGTCAGTAAGGTTTTTGTAAGTCGCGCGCCGTAGCATGTGTCTTATTGCATGTTTGGATCACTGATCCGGGCATCCGGCTGCGGGCCCCCGCAGCTTACCACTGGGCAGCTCGGCTTTGCTTTGGCATCGACCGCAGAGCCGCCACCCGGTGCCGGGCACGTTGTTAGCGGACAGCAGCCGGCCCCAGGTGGCGTGCTCTCCGGCTCGGGCCATGCGCGAGCCGGCATGTGCCCCTGAGGCTGTTCTCGTAAAAGGTCACACACGATGTCTTCCCCTCTCCCCCAAGCCGACGGCAAGAAACGCTGGTATCGCCATCTCGGCCCCTGGCTGCTGATGGCCGGGCCGGCCACGGTCGTCGCCGCCAGCCTGTTCACCGCCTGGCTCGCCTACACGCGCCAGGATGACATGGTCGAGTCCGACTACTATCAGGCCGGCGAGAGCGTGAACCAGACGCTCAAGACCAATCGCTACGCACTGCAGCAGCATCTGGCAGGCCAGCTGCAGTTCACCGGGCAAGGCGCGGTATCGCTCGACCTGGTGCCCTGCCCCGACGGCCACTGCCCGCCGAGCGTGACGCTCGCGCTGCGCCACCCGGCCAAGCACCAGTTCGACCAGACCATCCCGCTCGCGCTCGACGGCGATCACCACTACGTCGGCCACGCCAGCCTGCCGCCGGCGCGGCGCTGGTATCTGACACTCGGCGACAACGAGCACCGCTGGCGCATCGGCGCCGTGTGGGATACCGCCAAGGCGGGCGTCACTACGTCGGGCGCCACTGCGCCGGGCATCGTCACGCTGCATCCGCTGCAATCGGTGTCGCCGGAAGACGACTGAGCCGGCTGCACGCCGCCGATCGACCGCCAACGTCACAGCCATGTCCGTGCAAAAAAGTCTTACCCTCCCCTCGCTGGCGCCCGCGGCGAGCCTGCCCGAAACGATCGCGGGCCGGCTGCAGCAGGCGGTGCCGGGCCTGTGGTACATGCTGTTCCTCGTGCTCTACCTGCTGCCGGGCGTGGTCGGCCACGACCCATGGAAGCAGGACGAGACCTATTCGTTCTCGATGGTGCTGCACATCCTGAGCAGCGGCGACTGGGTGGTGCCGACGGTCGCCGGCGAGCCCTTCATGGAAAAGCCGCCGTTCTACTACCTGGTGGCGGCCGGCAGCGCCTGGCTGCTCAAGGGCTGGCTGCCGCTGCACGACGGCGCGCGACTGGCCTCGCTGCTGTTCATGGCGCTGGCGCTCTGCGCCGTCGACCGCGCCGGGCGCGCGCTCCAGCCACAGGCGCGCCATGCCGCGCCGCTGTTGCTGCTGGCCAATCTCGGGCTGCTGTTGCATGCCCATACGCTGCTGACCGACATCGGCCTGACCGCCGGCACCGCGCTGGCCCTGCTCGGGCTGTTGCGCCTGCCCGAGCGGCCGATGCTGGGCGCGGCGCTGCTCGGCAGCGGCGGCGGCATGGCGCTGATGACCAAGGGCCTGCTGATACCGGGCGTGCTCGGCCTCAGCATCGTCGCCATGGCGCTCGCGCAGCCGGCCTGGCGCCGCCACTGGAACGTCCGCATCGTGGCCGCCACCCTGCTGTGGGCAGCCCCGTGGCTGCTGGTGTGGCCGTGCGCGCTCTACCTGCGCTCGCCCGAGCTGTTCCACGACTGGTTCTGGCTCAACAATATCGGGCGTTTCTTCGGCTTCTCGGTGGGGCAGCTCGGGGCTGCCAACGAGCCCGGCTTCTATCTGCGCAACGTGCCGTGGTTCACCTTCCCCGCGCTGCCGCTGGCGGCCTGGGGCCTCTACCGCCGGCGCCGCGAGCTGCCGGGCCGGCACGACTGGCAGCTGCTCCTGGTGTTCAGCGCCATCCTGCTGGCCGTGCTGAGCCGTTCGGCCAGCGCGCGGGCGCAATACCTGTTGCCGCTCCTGCCGGCGCTGTCGCTGCTCGCCACGCTCGGCCTCCCCGCCGGCGCACACGCCCTGCGCTACCTCGGCCGCGCCGCGCTCGCCCTGTCGATCGCACTGACTGGCCTGGCCTGGCTCTTGTGGGCGAGCATCACCCTGCAGCTGCCGCTCGTGCCGCTGAGCTGGCTCGCGCACTGGCTGCCGCTCCACTACCGCATGCCGGTGCAGCCCGGCGCCATCCTGCTCGCACTGGCCTTACCCTTGCTGCTGCTCGCCGCAGGGCGACAGCTCGCCGGCAGGCTGCCGCGGCCGCTCCTGCATTGGGTCGGCGCGCTGGCGCTGCTGTGGGGCAGCGTGATGACGCTGCTGCTGCCGTGGATCGACGAGGCCAAGAGCTACCGCACGCCGCTCGTCGAGCTGTCGGGCGAGCTGCAAGGTCCGGCGGCTTGCGTCGGCCGCATCAATGTCGGCGAATCGGAGCGCTCGATGCTCGAATACATCACCGGTACCGTGACGAAGACCATCGATCCGCAGGGCGCCGCGCGCTGCCCGCAACTGCTGGTCGGTGGCCGCAGGCGCCACATCGTCGAGCCCGACGCCCGACTGTGGCAGCTGCGCTGGGAAGGGCACCGCCCCGGTGACGACAGCGAGTTGCTGCGCCTCTACCAGCGCCGCAATCAGGTCAGCGCCAGCCTTACAGGCCCGCCTCGATCTCGCGGCTGATGTCGCCGATCAGGCCGCGCAGGTAGCGGTGCGCCGGTGTGCTGTCGAGCCGGTGGTGCCACACCATGTTGACGGGGATGCGCAAGGTGTCGCGCTCGAACGGCTCGATCACGATATCCGGCAGCTCGCGGTAGAACATCGTGACGAGCTCGGGCAGCACCGATACCAGCGGCACGCCGCGCACGACCTGCGGAATCGCCGCGAGCCCGGCCGAAGTCGCCACCTTGTCGCGGCGGTAGTCATGCTCGGCAAAGAAGCGGTCGATCATGCTCGTGTCGTCGCCGACATAGCTGGTGGCGATATGCGCACAGGCGGCGAGATCGGCCAGGCTGGCCGGCTGTGGCAGATTCAAGAGCGCCGGGTTGTAGACGATGTCGAAATACGCGTCCATCTGCCATTCGCACCGGTGCCAGCTGCGCAGCGCGAGCGGCGCGCCGGCAATGGCCAGGTCGATCTCGTCGTCGTCGAGCGCCGCCAGCAGGCGGTCGAGCGGCAGCACCTCGCTGCGGATGCGGATGCCGGGCGCCTCGCGGCGCAGCCGTGTCAGCAGGGGCGGCAACCACAACAGCTCGAAATGTTCGGGAATGGTGATACGCAGCGTCGCCTCGGCGCGCGCCGGGTCGAATGCCTGCGGCGGGCTCAACAGCGCCTGCGCGTCCTGCAGCCAGGCGCTGACCTGAGGCGCCAGGGCCTGCGCGCGCGGCGTCGGCTGCATGCGCGTGCCGCTGCGCACGAACAGCGCGTCATCGAGCAGCTCGCGCAGCCGGGCCAGCGCGTGGCTCATCGCCGGCTGGCCGATGAACAGCCTGGCCGCGGCGCGGCTGACATGACCCCCCTCGCGCACCAAGGCGTCGAAGGCGACCAGCAGGTTCAGGTCCCAGTGGCGGAAATCGCCGTGGCGCAGGCCGTACGCCTCATTATCGATATCATTCATACCAGACATCATAGCAATCGATTTCTTGCATGACATGCGCGGCGCGACAATGGCCCAACTCCCGACCGAATGCCGCCATGCCCGCCCAACCCGCTCCCCACGGCCCGCAACGCCTGCTGTTGCTGCTCAACATCGCGCTGCTGGTGTCGCTCGAATTCGTGCAGAACGGTGCCGTGTCGTTCGCGGCGGCCTTCATCTCCGGCGGCATCGGCGCCGCACCGGAGGAATTCAGCCTGGCGGCCGCCGTCTACGCGGCCACGGCGGTGGTGATGATCTTCAAGCACCGCTGGCTGGTGGAGCAGCTCGGCTACCGCCATTTCATCCGCCTGTCGCTGGCGCTGTTCGTGCTTGGGGGCGTGCTGTGCGCGCTGTCGAGCAATGTTGGCGAATTCATCGGCGCGCGCTTCGTGCAGGCGCTGGGCGGCTCGGCCTTCTTCACCGCCGGGCGCGTGCAGGTCAACCGTTTCCAGGGCGTCGATCGCGGCACCGCGGTCAAGTTCATGGTGTTCGGCATCGTGCTCGGCAGTGGCGCGACGCCGTGGCTCGCCTCGCTGCTGCTCGAACACCATGCCTGGCAGGGGGTGTTCCTGCTGCCACTGCCGCTGGCGGCCGGCGCCGTGCTGCTGTCGGAGGCGACGCTCGAGGATGTGGTGCCGCACGACAGCAGGAGCGAGCTGCATCTGGGCGGCACGCTGCTGCTGGCCGGCGCCGCGTTCGCGCTGCAGTTCGTGCTCGAGCGCATGCAGTACGACCTGTTCGCCGAGCCCAGGTTGTTGTGGCTGGTCGGCGCGCTGGCGCTCGGCGGGCTGCTGGCCTTCCTGTTCCATGAGCATGGCCGCGAGCGGCCGCTGCTGCCGTTTCGCCAGTTCGGCGGCGAGCGCTACCGCAGCGGCCTGGTGATGTACGGCATCTGCTACCTGGTGCTGTCGGCGAGCTATTACATGCTGCCGATGTTCATGACACGCGGCCTGGGCTTTGGCCTGCTGTCGACCGGCGCATTGCTGGGTGCGACCAGCGCCTTCGCGCTGCTGCCGGTGCTGGTGCATTTCAGGCTGGTCAGGCGCTTCCCGGCACAGCGCAAGTACATGGTGCTGGCCTTCCTGATGCTGGCTGGCTTCGGCTTCGAAATGAGCCGCATGAGCCCCGAGGTATCGCAGTGGCAGCTCGTCCTGCCGCTCCTGGCGCTATCCTGCTTCTCGGCCTTCGGCCAGGGCACGGCGGCGATGAATGCCTATGTCGGCATCGACGACGATGTGTTCTCGCACGCCTATCAGACCAAGAACATGCTGCGCGAGCTGCTCAACTCGACCGGCATCTCGCTCGCCACCATCGTGCTGCAGTCGCGCAGCAGCCTGCACTACCAGCGCATGGTCGAGCGCCTCGACGCGGTGACGCTGGCCAATGCCGGCATGCCGCTGGCCCATGTCCCGACGCAGCAGGACGCATCGCTGCTGCAGGCCTTTGCCAGCCAGATCGCGCAGCAGGCCACACAGCTCGCCTGCCTCGACTTCTTCCGGGCGCTGGTCTGGCTCGCCGCAGTGGCCACGGCCATCGCACTGCTGCAGCGCAAGATCCGCTGAGCCTGCGCACGGATACGAGGGGAATCGACAAGTGCGCCGACGCGCGCGCCGGGCGACAATGGCGGGCCCGGCACGCAGCGTGCGGTGCAGGCAAGCCCACCGCTCGTGCCAATCGCCCGATCACTCCCGACAAAGGCGCCAGATGACCGCTGACCACCCCCTCCGCAACCCTGCTTTCCTTGCCCTGCTGAGTTTTCGCCTGCTGGTGACGCTGTCCTACCAGATCGTCGCCGTCGTGGTCGGCTGGCACATCTACGAGCTGACCCACGATACGCTTGCGCTTGGCCTGATCGGCCTGGCCGAGGTGATCCCCTACTTCTGTTTTGCGCTGTTTGCGGGCTATGCCGTCGACCACTATTCGCGACGCCGCATCGGGCTGTTCGCCTGCGCCCTGCTGCTCGTCAACGCGACGATGCTGACTGCGCTCTCGGCGCGCGGCGTATCGGCCACCGAGGCCTGGTCCATCTATGGCGCCGTGGCCCTGTCCGGGATCGCGCGCGCCTTCATCAGCCCGGCCTACAACTCGATCTTCGGGCTGATCCTGCGGCGCGAGCAGTTCGGCCGCGCCGCAGGCATCGGCAGCTCGATCTTCCAGGGCGCCTTGGTGATCGGCCCGGCACTGGGCGGCGCGCTGGTCGGCTGGGCCAGCAAGACCGCGGCCTACGGCACGGCGCTGGCGCTGGCCGGCGCGGCGATGCTGGCGCTGGCACTGCTGCGCTTCATCGAGCCGCCGTCGCACGGCCAGCGTGCGCCGATCTTCGCCAGCATCGGCGAGGGGCTGCGCTTCGTGTTCGGCAACCAGGTCATCCTCGGCGCGCAGGCGCTCGACATGTTCGCGGTGCTGTTCGGCGGCGCCGTGGCGCTGCTGCCGGCCTTCATCCATGACATCCTGCACTACGGCCCGGAGGGGCTCGGCATCCTGCGCGCGGCGCCCGCCATGGGCGCGGTGGCGACCGGGCTGATGCTGGCGCACCGGCCGCTGGACCGCCACGCGGGCCGCCTGCTGCTGGCCACCGTCGCGGGCTTCGGCATGTGCATCATCCTCTTCGCGCTGTCGCGCAATTTCTGGCTGTCGGCCGTGCTGCTGCTGCTTTCCGGCGCATTCGACGGGGTCTCGGTGGTGCTGCGCAGCACCATCCTGCAGCTGGCCACGCCGGACGCGATGCGCGGGCGCGTGTCGTCGATCAACGGCCTGTTCATCGGTTCGTCCAATGAGCTGGGCGCGTTCGAATCGGGCGTGGCGGCACGCCTGCTGGGCCTGGTGCCGTCGGTGATATTCGGCGGCAGCATGACGCTGCTGGTGGTGGCGATCACCTCGCGACTCGCGCCGAAACTGCGGCAGCTACATGTGAGCCAGCTGCAATGAACGCGGCACGGGGCACGGCCCAGCGGGCGACTGGGCACAGACGCACCAGCTCCCGTCCGAGCTGCACGGTCGATGCCTCGCCCCATGCACGCCGGCGTGAACGGAGCTAGGCTGATACTGGGGAAAACCCCGAGCCGGCACCTCGGGCGATCTTGATGTCGGTCAAACAGTCAGGTCCGGCGCTACGTTACGGTTGACGCTATCTTCAACGCTGATGCACGAAGGACGACACCATGTTCAAACACATCCTCGTTCCAACCGACGGTTCGGAGCTCTCCAACAGTACCGTGGCCGCCGCCGTCCAGCTGGCCGCCACGCTCGGCGCCAAGATCACCGCGCTGTACGTGATGGAGGAATACCCGGTATTGCCGATTGCCGAGTTCGCGCCGGTCAACACGTTGTCGGTCGACGAGTTTCGCGATGCGCAGCTCGAGCAGTCGAAAAAATTCCTGAAACAGGCCGAACAGCTGGCCGCCGCCGCCAATGTGACGTTCGACGCCGCCGCCGTGGCCAGCCTGTCGATCTACCGCAGCATCATCGATACCGCCGAACAGAAAGGCTGCGACCTGATCCTGATGGCCTCGCACGGCCGGCGCGGGCTGGAAGGCCTGCTTCTGGGCAGCGAAACGCACAAGGTGCTGACGCATAGCAAAATCCCGGTATTGGTCTATCGTTAACTAACGACACCATATTTCCCCCACCGGCAGCAGCGCGAGCTTCTGCCGTTTTTTTGTTCATGCCACGGCAACGCCGGCGGGCTATGCTTGAGGCCCCACGGTTCTCCATGTACCCCACCACCATGCCCAGGTCCAAACCGATCAGCCCGGCCGGCGACACGGCAGCAGAGACATTCTGGAATTCGCCGCGGGCCGCGCTGTTCAGCGAGCTCGACGCCAGCGAACGGGGCCTCGCGCAGGCCCAGGCAGACGAGCGGCTGGCGCGCACGGGCGGCAATGTCGTGCGCGACCACCGCGAGCGGCGGCTCGTCGTGCAGTTCCTGTCGCGCTTTCTCAACCCGCTGGTGGCGCTGCTCCTGGTGGCCAGCGCGGTATCGGCGTTCACCGGCGACATCGCCGGCTTCGTCATCATCGTCGGCATCATCCTGATCAGCGTGACGCTCGATTTCGTGCAGGAATACCAGGCCGGCAAGGCCGTCGAGAAGCTGCGCAAGTCGGTGGCGACGCAGGTGCGCGTGCTGCGCGATGGCCAGACCGTGGCGCTGCCATCGGATCAGCTGGCGCCCGGCGACGTGGTGCTGCTCGCGGCCGGCGAGCTGGTGCCGGCCGACGGCCGCGTGATCGAGGCGAGCGATTTCTTCGTCAACCAGGCACAACTGACCGGCGAGCCCTACCCGGTCGAGAAGCATGCGCGCGAGCTCGACGCCGCCACGGCCGACATGGCGCAGGCCACCAATGCGGTATTCATGGGCAGCTCGGTGATCAGCGGCTCGGCGCGCGTGCTGCTGTGCCGCACCGGCAGCCACAGCGCGCTCGGCGGCATCGCCCAGTCGCTGTCCGGCCGGGCGCTGCCGACGGCCTTCGACCTCGGCGTGCGCCAATTCGGCCTGATGATCATGCGCGTGACCATCGCCATGGCGCTGTTCGTGCTGCTGACCAATGTCTTCTTCCATCGCCCCATGCTCGACTCCTTCCTGTTCGCCATGGCGCTGGCGGTGGGGCTGACGCCCGAGCTGCTGCCGATGGTGGTGACGGTGACCATGGCGCGCGGCGGCATGCGCATGGCCAGGCAGCAGGTGATCGTGAAGCAGATGGCGGCGATCCAGAACCTGGGCAGCATGGATGTGCTGTGCACCGACAAGACCGGCACGCTGACCGAGGCCAAGATCAGCCTGCTGCGCCACGTCGACGTGGCCGGTCGTGACAGCGACTGGGTGTTCCAGCTCGCCTACCTCAACAGCTATTTCGAGACCGGCCTCAGGAGCCCGCTGGACGAGGCGATCATCGAGCACGACCAGTTCGATGCCAGCGGCTGGCAGAAGATCGACGAGGTGCCGTTCGACTTCGAGCGGCGCCGCGTGTCGGTGCTGGTGGACGACGACAAGAAGCGCATCCTCGTCGTCAAGGGCGCACCCGAGGACGTGCTCAGGCTATCCACCCACTACGCGCCGGCCCCCGACACGGCGCCGCTGCCGCTCGACGACGCCAGGCGCGCCGAGATCCGCGCGCTGCACGATTCGCTCGCGGCCGACGGCTTCCGCCTGCTCGGCATCGCGCTCGGCCACGTGCCGCCCGAGCACCAGCACGCCAAGGTGACCGACGAGAGCGACATGATCTTCGCTGGCTTCGCGGTCTTTCTCGATCCGCCCAAGCCGAGCGCCGCACCGGCGCTGGCGGCACTGGCGGCGAGCGGCGTGGCGATCAAGGTGGTGACGGGCGACAACGAGCTGGTGTCGCGCCATATCTGCAAGGCGGTCGGGCTCGAAGTGACGGGCCTGCTGACCGGCGACGACATCCACGAGCTCGACGACCATGCGCTGGCCGCGCGAGTGGATCAGGTCAACCTGTTCTGCCGCGTCACGCCGTCGCAGAAGAACCGCGTGATCCTCGCACTCAAGTCGCGCGGCCACACCGTCGGCTACCTCGGCGACGGCATCAACGATGCCCCCTCGCTGCACGCGGCCGATGTCGGCATTTCGGTCGACAGCGCGGTGGACGTGGCCAAGGAGGCAGCCGGCATGATCCTGCTCAAGCAGGACCTGGGCGTGCTGCACGAGGGTGTGCTGGAGGGCCGGCGTACGGCCGGCAACGTGATGAAGTACATCCTCATGGGCACCAGCTCCAACTTCGGCAATATGTTCAGCATGGCGGGTGCCGCGCTGTTCCTGCCCTTCCTGCCGATGCTGCCGCTGCAGGTGCTGCTGAACAACCTGCTGTATGACCTGTCCGAGATCACCATCCCGCTCGACCGCGTCGACGATGCCTATCTCGCACAGCCGCGCCACTGGGACATGGCCTTCATCCGCCGCTTCATGCTGGTGATCGGGCCGGTCAGCTCGCTGTTCGACTTCCTCACCTTCTACGTGATGCTGCAGCTGTTCCACGCCGGCGAGGCCTGGTTCCACACCGGCTGGTTCGTCGAGTCGATCGCGACGCAGGTGCTGGTGATCTTCGTCATCCGCACCCGCGGCAACGCGTTCAAGAGCCGCCCGGCCATGGCGCTGGCCGCGACGTCATTGCTGACGGTGCTGGTGGCCGCGCTGCTGCCCTATCTGCCGTTCGCCCCGCTGCTGGGCTTCACGCCGCTGCCGGCCAGCTTCATGGCGGTGATCGCGGCGATGGTGGCGGTGTATCTGGTGCTGGTGGAGCTGGTGAAACGGGCGTTCTACGCCCGGCTGGGCATGCGCTGACGCGCCCGGCTCAAGGGAAATGGCTGCGGTAGAAGTCCTCGACCTGCTTGCGCGCCCACTGCGTGCGGCGCAGGAAGACGAGGCTGGACTTGATGCTGGGCTCGTGGTTGAAACAGCGGATGTGGATCAGCCGACCGAGCTCCACCCAGCCATAGTGGTCGACCAGCTTGTTGAGGATGGCCTCGAGGGTCATGCCGTGCATCGGGTCGGGGTTGGGCGTGGTCATGGCAGCGAGAATGGGGTTGCAATCGATACGCGCCATTGTACCCGTGCCGGCACGGCCTTACCCACCGGCCTGCGGGCAAGGCCTGGCGGGCAGGCTGCAGGCAAGGCCTGACACCGCCTGCAGCCCCGTGGCCGTCAGGACGCTGCGCCGGGCGCCTTGGGCCGGATGTACATCGGCAGCACGCGTGCCGCCCACAGCAGCATCAACACCAGCCACAACGCCGACGCCGCGTGCAACAGCGCCGTATTGCCGATCAGTGCCGCCAGCACGCGCATCAGCGCCACGCCATGCAGCCCGCAATAGATGGCCCAGGCGACGTTGTCCGCGGCCAGCGGACGGCCGCTATGGCCAAGCGTGACGCGGGTGACGAAGCCGACCAGCATGGTCATGAACATGCCGAGCCCCAGCGCATGCACCGGCGCCGCGCCCACGGCAACGCCGAGCCCGCCGAGCCCGAGCAGGACCATGGCCGGCGCGAGCCAGGCGAAGGCCAGGTGCAGCATCGCCAGCAGGCGGTTGTCGAGGCTCTTGACGACGCCCCAGCGCACGCTGGTGTAGCCGAACAGCCCAGCCAGCGCGAACGCCAGCGGCGCCTGCACGGCGTGCCATCCGAGCCATTCGAGCGCACCCAGCAACAGCGACCCGGCGATCCACACATCGAGCAGCCAGTCGGGCCGCCACATCTGGTAAGGCTTGATGATGTTGCCGCTGAAGAACGGGATCATGCGATGCGCAACCGTCAGGAACACCGGCAGCAGGAAACCCCACAACACCAGCTCGCGGCTCGCCAGCCACCAGCCGGCATCGCCGCTGGCAACCCAGACCAGCGCGGCCAGCATGGCGCCGATGCCGAGCAGCATCGCCATCAACAGGTAACGCGCATGGCGCTTGTCGGCCTGGGTGCTGCGCACGATCAAGCGCTGCCAGCGCCAGGTAACGAGAAACCACGCGAATGCCATCAGCGCAAAACCGGCCGCAGCCAGCCACGGTGCCTCGGTCAAGCCGATCAGCGCCAGCAGCGTGCCGCCGAAGTAGGCACCGCCGGCAAGCAGATAGCCTTCCGGCGGCTGGACGGCCAGCCAACGCGGGCCGGCGGTGAAAATGAAGCCGAGCATGAACGGCGGAAACACGCCGAGCAGCATCAACAGCGCGTGCGCCATCACCGGCGGCACGGCGGGATGCGCCTGGCCGCCGAACAGCAGGCTGCTCGACCACCACAGGAGCAAAATGCAACTCGCCAGCACACCGGAGAAGAAAAATACGCGGTGGGGCTCGATCGACTTGGATGAACTCATTTCTTGACACAATCCGTTGCAAGCCCGGCGGTGGCGACAGCGCCGCCGGGTGATTCGTACTGCTGCTCGAACAACAGGTGCGCCCTGAGCAGCGTGGCAAAGCGGCCCAGGCGCTCACGCAGCGGCAGGCTGTCGTCGCGCAGCAGCGCCTGCAGCGCTGCATGCTCGGCGCGCGCCTGCGACACCGCCTCGGCATGGCCGTTGCGGCGCAGCCTGGGCAGCAGCGACTGCTCTTCCACGCTCATGCGTGGTTCCAGGTGCATGGCCACCTGGTGTTCGAGGATGACCAGCCAGGTCGGCAGCTCATCGTCGGATGCCTGACGGACCGCCTGTTCGAGCGAGGTAATGACACGCCACAAGATGCCCCCCTCTCCGGGAGGCTCTCCGTCGGCCACCGCGACGCCGCTGCTGTCGATCGTATCCACGGCAGACGGCTCAGGCAACGACCTTGAAATCAATCACGATTTCACCGGGGTTGCGTGCCACGTACTCGATCGTGACGTTGTCGCCGAAATGCTGGTTGATCTGGTTCAGCAGCGGGATCGGGTCATGGTCGTTGCAAAAACGCATGGTCTCGCCCGGCATCAGCGCGGCGAGCGCGCCGAAGATCGCGGCGTGGCGGAAGCGCTTGGCGACGCCGCGCGCATCGAAACCGTAGACGCCGTTAACGAACTGGGGAAGGGAGCAATCGTGAGACATGGTGCGATCCTTTATCGGGTCGTGGAAAAAACCGGCGTCGCCATCAGGCGGCGCCAGTGAGTTGCCGGTAGCAGGCGATGAGCCGCTGCGGCAATTGTGCGGGCGATGACACCACGGCATAGCCGCGCAGGCCGAACAGGTGCGGCAGGTAGCGCTGGTGCTCGTGGTCTATCGTCACGCAGAAAGGGATCAGGCCCATCGCGCGCGCCTCTTCGACAGCCTTGCGCGTATCTTCGAGCCCGTAGCGGCTATCGTAGCGGTCGAGATCATTGGGCTTACCGTCGGTCACGATCAGCAGCAGGCGCTGCGCGCTGCGCTGGCGGGCCAGAATCGCCGCGGTATGGCGGATGGCGGCGCCCATGCGCGTGTAGAAGCCGGGTTTGAGCGCGGCGAGGCGGCCGCGGATGGCATCGTCGTAGCGCTCGTCGAAACCCTTGAGCAGATGGCAGCGCACATGCTCGCGCCGCACCGACGAGAAGCCGTAGAGCGCAAAGCGGTCGCGCGTGGCGGTCAGCGCCTCGCTGAACAGGTAGAGGCTGTCGCGCACGACATCGATCACGCGGGCATCGTTGTTGACCCAGGTATCGGTCGACAGCGACAGGTCGGCCAGCAGCAGGCAGGCCAGGTCACGCTCGCGCTTGCGCTGGTCGAGATACAGGCCGGGGTCGGTCGCCGGCAGGCCGCTCATGCGGTCGGACACGTGGCGGATGCACGCATCCACGTCGAGCTCGCTGCCGTCGTGCTGCGCCTTGAGCCGCACCGTCTGCGGCACGAGCGCCTGGAACTGGTTGCGGATGCGCTTGGCTGTGGGCTTGAGGTGAGCCGGCAAGGCGCACGGCGCAGCATCGCGCGCCAGCATCATCTGCACGCGGCAATAGCCTTCCTGCATGCGCTGCTTCTTGTAGTCCCATTCGGGCAACAGGATGCCGTCGGCGAGCACGATGTCGTCCTGCGCCGCTGCCGGCAGGTCGAGGTCGAACTTGACGCGGCTCGCGGTGCTCTGGCCATCGCGCATGATCGAAAGCTGGTCGAGGTCGTCGGCGGCACGCTCGGCGTCGTCGCTGTCGTTTTCGTCCTGCGGGCGGTTGACGTGCACATACTCGGCCCAGGTGAACAGGCTTTCGGCACGGAACAGCAGTGCGAAGCCATTCTTGCCGTCGGGCGCCTCGACGCGCTCGGCGCGGCGCTTGCGGCTGTCGCGCTGTTCCTTGCGCTTGGCCTCGGCCGACTCCGACTCGCTGACTTCGTATTGCCCGACCGGTGCCAGCTCGGGCACCGTCGGTGCCTCCGGGTGCAGCCACAGCGCGATCGGCGCCAGCGGCCGGCGGCTGGCGGGCAGCTCGTGCTGGCTGCCGGGCCGGTCGAGCGCAGCGCGCACGGCCAGTTCGGCGGCGCGTTCGTCGGGCGCCAGGCTGTCGAGCGGCGCGCGCGTCGCCAGCCAGGCATCGAGCAGCTTGCGGTAGCGCGGCACGAAGCCGGGCAAGGCGGCCAGCACGGCCTGGGCCGCGTGCTGGTTGCGGATGAACCACTGCGCATGCGGCATCACGTCGTGCGCCAGCAGCGCCAGCAGCCACAGGTAGAGATCGCGGTTGAGCTCGCGCGTGGGCAGCACGTCGAGCATCTTGGGCAACACCACGCTCGCGTCGTCTGACCAGGCCAGCTCGGTATAGTCGCCGATGCCGGCGATCCTTTCGAGCCAGCTGCGGCGCGCCTCGTGGCGTGTGGCAGTGCCAGCGACGAGGCTCAGGCCATGGTCGCCGCCGAGTGCCCGGAAGAACACCGGCGCAACACGCATCACCTCGGTGAATTCGACACGCGCCTCGGGGTACCCACGGTAGGCGGCACGTCGGATGAAGCGGTCCCATAGGCCGCCAACGATCTCTTCCATATCAGGCGTCCTTTGTTGTCAGGTTGTTCCGTGCCGCCTTCGCATCGAAAGCGGCCTCGGATTCGGCGGCCACCTCGTGCACCCAGTCGAGCAGCGGGCCGCGCGGGTTGTCGGCCTGGGTCTGGCCACAGGCGTCGAGACATTGCCCGCACTGCACGCAGGCGAACATCAGGCGCTTCACGTTGCGCGGCTTGAGTCGCATCGGGCAGACATGGTCGCAGGCCGAGTAGCAGCTCGCGCAATCGGCCGCACGCTGACGCTGGAAGCCGACCACCATGGCCTTGTCGTTGCCCATCCAGGCCAAGCTCTGGAACAGGCCGACGGCGCAGGCATAGCGGCAGAACAGGTGGCGCGCGAACATGAATTCGACAAAGCAGGCGATCGAGCCGGCCGTCAGGAAGACGGCCTGGTTGCGCGTCAGCGTGCCATGCCACAGGTTGCCGTAGACCTCGGCCGGCGGCAGCAGGTAGGTGAGCATCACCAGCGCCCACAGGAAGGCGCAGGCAACCACCAGCGGCAGCACCGCGAACCACCACAGCGGGTCACGCTTGAAGGCTGTGCCGTCCGGGTTGCGGTCGGGCATCGCTTTCGTATCCCACAGGCTCTGCTTGCCGATGGCGCGGCGCAGCGTGCGGTTGATCGTCTCCACCACAGAGAAATGCGGGCACAGCCAGCCGCAGTAGACCCGCCCCCACTTCCAGCTGACGTAGATCACCCCGCCGACAATCGCGACGATCGGCAGAAAGCCGCGCAGCACGATGTTCAGCGCCACCTGCATGGGCGTGGCGTGGCCGGCCAGGAAATCATCCAGGCCCAGCGTCCAGTCGAGCCCGAAAAAGATGAAATGCTTGAGATTGAGGTCGAGCCGGAACAGGTCGAACACCGGTGCCAGCACGAACAGCAGGAAGAAACCTGCCTGCGTCACGGTGCGCCAGTGCTGTACCGGCACACCGAGCCAGCCCAATGGCCGCGACGGCGGCGGTGCCACGACGATCTGGATGGTGCGACGCGTACCGGCGGTCACCATTTGCGCGCCCCAATCAGCGGGTAGGCGAATTCGCGTCCGGCCAGCGCGCGCGACATGGCGAACAGCGCCAGCAGGATCAAGGCCGAATGGCAGCTGATGAAATACAGCAACAGCACGACCCAGGTCGCCGGGTTGGTCAGACCGCCCATGGCCAGGATCAGCAGCGTCACCGCGCCCAGCAGCACACCGGCCCACAGGCTCGCGAACACCGCGCTGCGCACATGATTGCGCAGCAGCGACGACGGAGAGTGCCAGTGGGCGCGGGCCAGCAGCACCAGCAACACGAACGCCAGTACCGGCAGGAAGGTGATGTTGAGCAGGTTGTAGAGCTGCGCCCGGCCGGCGAGCGATTTGGCCTGGTCGTCGTCCATCATCAGCGCCCGAAGCTGGCCTTCACGACTTCGAGCAGTGCCTCGGCAGTATCCGGGTCGTCCGTCAGCGGCTCGACCAGCGCGGCCTCGCAGGCCGCCACTGGGTCGCAGCCGGCGCGGATCAGCGTGCCGGCGTAGACCAGCAGCCGTGTCGACGCGGCCTCTTCGAGGTCATGCCCCTTGAGATTGCGCAGCTGGCCGCCGAGCGTGACCAGCCGCTGAACCATGCCGTCGTCCAGCCCGGTCTCGGCCACCAGCACACGCCGCTCGAGCTCGGGTGGTGGAAAATCGAAGCTCAGCGCGACGAAACGCTGGCGTGTCGACGGCTTGAGACTCTTCAACAGGTTCTGGTAGCCGGGGTTGTACGACACCACCAGCATGAATTCGGGCGGTGCGACGAGTTCTTCGCCGGTGCGTTCGATCGGCAAAATGCGGCGGTCGTCGGTGAGCGGGTGCAGTACCACCGTCGTATCCTTGCGCGCCTCGACCACTTCGTCGAGGTAGCAGATCGCGCCCTGACGCACGGCGCGCGCCAAGGGGCCGTCCGACCAGTAAGTCGAGCCATCGCCAATGAGGTGGCGGCCGACGAGGTCAGCGGCGGTCAGGTCGTCATGACAGGAGACAGTGATCAGCGGGCGCCCGAGCTTGGCCGCCATGTGGGCGACGAAGCGTGTCTTGCCGCAGCCGGTCGGACCCTTGATCAGCAGCGGCAGTTGATTGCGCCAGGCATGCTCGAACAGCGCGCACTCCTGGCCGACAGGCTGGTAGTAAGGCGCCTCGATGGTGGCCGTGATGGCGGGATTAAGTCGGGAGTCGTTCATCTCGCGTCCTCAGTGGCCTAGGGATAGGCGCTATATGAAATTCAGGGCAATGGCACCCAGTACCAGCAACAGCCAGCAGTGCACCAGTGCCCGCCAGTGCAGCGCGGTATGGCGCAGCCCCATGAAATGGTCGATCACCAGGTGGCCCTTGACCAGCGTCAGCGGCAGCACCGCCGCCACCAGCACCGTGCCGTGGCCGAGCTGGCGACCCAGCAGAATCGTTGCCAGCGTCAGGCTCAATAAGACCATCCAGACCCAGGTGGAGGCTTTGATCTTCATCATATTTTCCTGAAAACGATTCTCAATGCAACACGTAAACCAGCGGGAACAGCACGATCCATACCAGATCGACCATATGCCAGTAGCTCGCGCCGGTCTCCACGCCGGCATGATCGGTGTCGCTGTAGCCGCCGCGCTGCGCCTTGATCGCGCAGGCCGCGAGAATGATCATGCCGAGCAGCACGTGCAGGAAATGGAAGAAGGTCAGCGATAGGTAGAACATGTAGAAGGTGTTGGTCGACAGGTTGATGCCTGCGCCAATTTTGTCGGCGAATTCGAACAGCTTGACCACTGCGAACACGGCGCCACTCGCGACGCCAGCCCACAGCCAGCGGGCACAGACGACACCATGGCCGTGGCGGATAGCCTCGACCGCGCGCACGACGAAATAGCTACCGGTGATCAGCACCAGCGTGTTGATAGCGCCTGACACGCGGTTCAGCGTGGCTTGCGTGGCATTGAACAACTCGACATGGTGCGCCCGGGTGAACGCATAGGAGATGAAGAAAACACCGAACGCCAAGAGCTCGGCCATGATGAAGAACCACATCGCCAGGTCGCCCGGCAGTGGCTGGGCTTCAGCGTGCGGCGCATGGGCTAGCGGTGCCGGCGCCGGAGTATCGTTGGCATCGTGAAACATGGTCTGCTCGGTTTTACTGTTGTTGCAATGGAAAAAACGGGGCACGGTAAACCGTGCCCCCCTGCCTTCAAGTGCTCAGTTCATGCAGCACTCAGGCAGCTTTCGCACTCTTGCCTCCGATGAAGAAGCTGATGATGTAGAGCACCAGCCCGGCAGCGAAGAACACGCCGGTCACTTCACGCATCCAGTAGAAGATGGCGACTTGGTCCTGCGCAGCCATGAACGGCATCGGCGTAGTCGACACGCGTTGCAGCCAGACTTGCAGGATGCCTGCGGCAGTCAGGAACAACGTAATGAACACCATGGCGATGGTCATGATCCAGAACGCCCACATTTCCACGATCTGCGACTTCTCGCTGTTGGCTTCGCGACCGCGCATTATCGGCATGGCGTAGCTGATGATCGTCAGCACCACCATGGCATAGGCGCCATAGAAAGCGATGTGGCCGTGTGCCGCGGTGATCTGCGTGCCGTGGGTGTAATAGTTGACCGGAGCCAGTGTGTGCAGGAAGCCCCATACACCCGCGCCGAGGAAGGACATCACACCGGTACCCAGCGCCCACAGCGTGGCAGCCTTGTTGGGATGCTCACGGCGGCGACGGTTGACCATGTTGAATGCGAACACTGTCATCATGAAGAACGGAATCGGCTCCAGAGCGGAGAACACGCTACCCCACCACTGCCAGTATTCCGGTGCACCGATCCAGTAGTAGTGGTGGCCAGTACCGATGAGGCCGGTCACGAGCGACATGGCGATGATCACATACAGCCACTTCTCGATCACTTCGCGGTCGACGCCGGTCACCTTGATCAGCACGTAAGCCAGCAGGCTGCCGAGAATCAGCTCCCACACGCCTTCCACCCACAGATGCACGACCCACCACCAGTAGTACTTGTCCTTGACCAGGTTAGCCGGGTTGTAGAACGAGAACAGGAAGAAGATCGCCAGCCCCCACAGCCCCAGCAACAGTACCAGCGAGATCGAGGTCTTGCGGCCTGCGAGCACGGTCATGGAGATGTTGTAGAGGAAGGCGAGCGCCACCACGACGATACCGACCTTGGTTGGCAACGGCTGCTCTAGGAACTCCCGCCCCATCGTCTGCAGGATGTCATTCCCGGAAAGCCGCGCCAGCTCAGCATAAGGCATGGCCAGATAGCCGATGATCGTCAGCGCGCCGGCGATCAGGAATATCCAGAACATCACCTTGGCCAGTGCCGGGCTATGCAGCTCGCGTTCCGACTCTTCCGGAATCAGGTAGTAGGCACCACCCATGAAGCCGAACAGCAGCCACACGATGAGCAGGTTGGTGTGTACCATCCGCGCGGCGTTGAATGGAATGGCCGGGAACAGGAAATCCCCCACCACATATTGCAGGCCCATGATCAGGCCAAACACGATCTGGGCGGCAAACAGCCCTATCGCGGCGATGAAATACGGCTTCGCAACCGCTTGTGACTTGTATTGCATGGTTTTCTCCGCTTGGTCCGTACCCGCTTAACCCTCGATATTAGGTGGCCACTTGCTGGTGTTGATTTCCGAGGTGTACTTCAGGAACGCAACCAGATCGTCAAGCTGGGCATCAGTCAGATGAAACTGCGGCATCTGACGGCGTCCCGGCGCGCCGGTCGGTTGCGCCTTGATCCAGGCCTTGATGAAGTCCGGCCCACGGCGTACGTAGACGTTACCGAGTTCGGGTGCGAAATAAGCGCCCTCGCCCAGCAGCGTGTGACAGCCGATGCAATCATGTGTCTCCCAGACTTTCTTACCGCGCGCCACTTGCTCAGTCAGATTCTGACTATTGTCGCGCTTGGGCAGGGTTGCATTGGTGTCGAACGTCAACGCGACGAACAACAGAAAGAAAAACATCGAACCGCCATAAAAAATATTGCGGGCGGTCGACTTCGTGAATGTCCCGCTCATGTATACCCCCTTATGCGAATTTGCAGGCTGACTTTACGAAACCCGCGCCACTACGCTCATTGACTCAGGTCAAGTGAATACTAGACATTGTAAAAGCTTAGGGTCTGTACTACCAAATATCTAGTTCTTCCGCTGGTTCGCGTTTCGACAAACCTTTGACAACAATCAAGGTCGTGGCGCCATGGCCTGCGCGATGCTGAGCGCCGTAACCAGTGCAATGCCTTCATAGTACGTTCCGATAAGGAGAACAATATGAGTCACAAGGGATTTAAACACATTCGTGGGCTGTTCCTGCTGGCCGCCATGCCGTTCGCGGTGAATCTGGCCTACGCAGAAGAACAGCACACCACCCAGCCGGAGGCCAATTACCAGGCCGGCAGCTCCCCCCTGGCGCAGGAAGAAATGCACCAGAACATCAACCCCAAGGCGCCACCGATGACGGCCAAGGAATTCGCGCGCGCCAAGCAGATCTACTTCGAGCGCTGCGCCGGCTGTCACGGCGTGCTGCGCAAGGGTGCGACCGGCAAGCCGCTGACCACCGACAAGACGCTCGCCAACGGCACAGACTACCTCAAGGTGTTCATCAAGTACGGCTCGCCGGCCGGCATGCCGAACTGGGGCACCTCGGGCGAGCTGAGCGACGACGAAGTCGACATGATGGCCCGCTACATCCAGCAGGAGCCACCGACCCCGCCGGAATACTCGCTGGCTGACATCGAGAAGACGCGCAAGGAATACATCCCGGTCTCCAAGCGTCCGACCAAGAAGATGAATAACTACAACATCCAGAACATCTTCTCCGTCACCTTGCGTGACAGCGGCGAAGTTGCGCTGATCGATGGCGACTCCAAGAAGATCATCAACATCGTCAAGACCGGCTACGCGGTGCACATCTCGCGTATCTCGGCATCCGGCCGCTACCTGTACGTGATCGGCCGCGACGCGCGCATCAACCTGATCGACTTGTGGATGGAAAAACCCGACAACGTCGCCGAGATCAAGGTCGGCCTCGAAGCACGTTCGGTGGAAACCTCCAAGTTCAAGGGCTGGGAAGACAAGATCGCCGTGGCCGGCACCTACTGGCCGCCGCAATACGTGATCATGGACGGCGACACGCTGAAGCCGAAGAAAGTGGTCTCGACCCGCGGCATGACGGTCGACAACGAATACCACCCGGAACCGCGCGTGGCGTCGATCGTGGCATCGCACTACAAGCCCGAGTTCGTGATCAATGCCAAGGAATCCGGCAAGATCATGATGGTCGACTATTCCGACCTGAACAACCTCAAGACCACCACACTCGACGCAGCCAAGTTCCTGCATGACGGCGGCTTCGACAGCACCGGCCGCTACTTCCTGGTGGCAGCCAATGCCTCGAACAAGATCGCCGTGGTCGACACCAAGGAAGACAAGCTCGCGGCACTGGTCGATGTCGGCAAGATCCCGCACCCGGGCCGTGGCGCCAACTTCGTGCACCCGAAATTCGGCCCGGTCTGGGCGACTTCCCACCTCGGCGCGGAAGACGTCACCCTCATCGGCACCGACCCGGTCAAGCACAAGGCCCAGGCCTGGAAGGTTGTCGAAGTGCTGAAGGGCCAGGGTGGTGGCTCGCTGTTCATCAAGACCCATCCGAAGTCGAAGAACCTGTGGGTCGACACGCCGCTCAATCCCGATGCCAAGGTCAACCAGTCGGTTGCGGTATATGACATCAACAACCTGTCGAAGCCCGCACAGATCGTCGACATCGCAGCCTGCGCCAAGGATCTCGGCGAAGGTGCGAAGCGCGTGGTGCAGCCTGAGTACAACCAGGCGGGCGACGAAGTGTGGTTCTCGGTGTGGAGCGCGAAGGACAAGAAATCCGCCATCGTCGTGGTGGATGACAAGACCCGTAGCTGCAAGGCCGTGATCACCGATCCGAAGCTGATCACTCCGACCGGCAAGTTCAACGTCCATAACACCCAGCACGACATCTACTGATGATCTGGATTTGCGCCGGATCAAGGTCTGGCGGGCCCATCAGCGCTAAGCTGGGCGGGCCTGTCAGACTGATAACTAACTTAACTCGGGAGAAAACCATGTTGATTCGTTCCCTACTCGCCGTCGCCGGTGTCGCCTGTCTGTGGATGGCCTCGCCCGCCCAGGCTGCGGTCGATGCCGCCAAGGCACAAGAGCTGCTGACCAAGAGTGGCTGCGTCGCCTGCCACGCCAAGGACAAGAAGCTCGTCGGCCCGGCCTTCCAGGAAATTGCCAAGAAGTACAAGGGCAATGCCGGAGCTGAAGCGCAGCTGATCAAGAAGGTCATGGAAGGTGGCTCGGGCAACTGGGGTGCCATCCCCATGCCGCCCAACAAGGGCAAGGCCTCCGACGCTGACTTCAAGGTCATGGTCGAGTACGTACTGGCTCAATAAGGGCTGACCGTCATGACCCTGTCGCCGCGGCCGACATCCCTCCTCCTCGGTCTCGTCGCGGCGACCTGGTTCACAGCGGCTATCGCGGCTCCACCCGAGCCGGCACGCCAACAGGCGCTGCTGCACCTGCTACATCAGGACTGCGGCGCCTGTCACGGCATGCAACTGAAAGGCGGGCTAGGCCCCGCACTGACGCCGGACGCTCTCGCCGGCAAACCCGTCGACAGCCTGATCGCGACCGTGCTGTACGGCCGACCAGGTACTGCCATGCCGCCATGGAAGCCGTTCATGAATGAAACAGAAGCGGCCTGGCTGATCCACTGGATAACTCAAGATGCGCCTACTGCCCCACCTGCTGGCGCCCCTGGCCGCTAGCCTGCTGCTCGGCGCCTGCGCCACCCCTCCCGCCGTGAATGCGACCGGCGACCTGGGCGTGGTGATCGAACGCGCGTCGGGCTCCGTCCAGATCGTCGAACGTGCCCCGCACCGCGTATTGAGCCGTGTCGAAGGACTCGGCGATCTGTCGCATGCCTCGCTGGTGTTTTCGCGCGATGCGCGCTTCGCCTATGTGTTCGGCCGCGACGGCGCGCTGACCAAGGTCGATCTGCTCGAACAGCGCATCGTCAAGCGCTCGCTGCAGGCCGGCAACAGCATCGGCGGCGCCATCTCGCAGGATGGCAAGCTGGTGGTGGCACAAAACTACACGCCGGGCGGCATCAAGGTGTTCGACGCCGATACGCTCGCCCAGCTCGCCGACATCCCCGCCGTCGATCGCGACGGCAAGCCGTCCAAGGTCGTCGGCCTCGCAGACCTGCCCGGCAACCGCTTCGCCTACGCGCTGTTCGAAGCCGGTGAAATCTGGGTGGTGGACCTCGCCGACCCAGCCAAACCCGCCATCGCCAAGTATCCCGCCGGCCAGCAGCCCTACGATGGGCTGGTCAGCCCCGAAGGCCGCTACTACCTCGCTGGCCTGTTCGGCGAGGATGGCATCGCGCTGCTCGACACCTGGCACCCCGAGCAGGGCGTGAAGCGCATCCTGCCCGGCTACGGCCGCGGCGAGGAAAAGCTGCCCGTCTACAAGATGCCCCACCTGCGCGGCTGGGCCATGACCGCCGACCGCGTCTTCCTGCCTGCCATCGGCCACCACGAGGTGCTGGTAGCCGATAAGCGCGACTGGCGCGAGATCGGCCGGGTCAAGCTGCTCGGCCAGCCGGTGTTCGCAATGGTCGAGCCCTCGCACCGCCGGGTATGGGTCAATTTCGCCTTCCCCGACAACGACAAGGTGCAGGTGGTCGATACCGAAACGCTGCAGGTGATCGCTACGCTGAAGCCCGGCAAGGCCATCCTGCACATGGAATTCTCCGCGCGCGGCGACGAGGTGTGGCTGTCGGCGCGCGACAGCGACGAGGTGGCGGTGTTCGATACGCGCACCCTGCGCGAGACCGCGCGCTTCCCGTCCAAGAGCCCGTCGGGCATCTTCTTCGCATGGCGCGCCAACCGGATCGGGATGTGATCATGGACAGCCTGCTCGATACCCCGCATGCAACCGCCACCGGCTGGCGCTTTGAATTGCTCAACGGCTTCCAGCGCGATTTTCCGCTCGATGCCCGGCCCTACCGTGTAATCGCCGAACGGCTCGGCCTCGACGAGGCATGCGTGCTCGACACGCTTGACGAATGGCAGCGCGAGGGCGTGGTGAGCCGCGTCGGCGCGGTGTTCCGTCCCAATACCGTGGGCCGCTCGACGCTTGCTGCGCTGGCGGTGCCGCCCGAGCGGCTGCAGGCCGTGGCGGCACAGGTGTCCGCCTGGCCTCAGGTCAACCACAACTACGAGCGCGAACACGGCTACAACCTGTGGTTCGTGGTCGCCGCCAACAGCCAGCGCGAGCTCAATACCACGCTGCGGCATATCCGCGAGCAGACCGGGCTGACGCCGTTGTCGCTACCGCTGGTGCGCGATTACCACATCGACCTCGGCTTCGACCTGCGCCACGGCAGGGCGCCACGCGCCGCGATGCCCCGCATCCAGATCGACCCGACGCCGCTGCAGCGCCTGCTGCTGGCCGAACTGCACAAGGGCCTGCCGCTGGTGCAGACGCCCTACCGCCACTTGGCCTTTGCCACCGGCCAGAGCGAAGCCTTCATCCTCGGCCAGCTCGACGCCTGGCAGCGCATGGGCGTGATCCGCCGCATGGGCTTGGTGCTGCGTCACCGCGAGCTCGGCTACACCGCCAACGCCATGGCCGTATGGGACGTGCCGGACGAACAGGTGGACGAGGTCGGCGCCCGTCTCTCCACGCAGCCCGGCGTCACGCTCTGCTACCGGCGCCGGCGCAGCCTGCCGGACTGGCGCTACAACCTGTTCTGCATGGTGCACGGGCAGGATCGCGAACGCGTGTCGGGGTTGATCGACGAGCTGAGCCGTCGCCTGGGCCTCGGTGAGCACGCTCATGCCGTGCTGTTCAGCCGCCAGCGCTTCAAGCAATGCGGGGCCCGCTATGGCTGAGCGGCGTTTCGACGATATCGACGCGAGGCTGATCAACCGCCTGCAACTGGGCCTGCCGATCTGCGCCACGCCCTATGCCGAGGTCGCCACCGAACTTGGCATGAGCGAAGCGGCGCTACTGGCGCGCCTGCAACGCCTGCTCGACGACGGCGTATTGAGCCGCGTCGGCCCGATGTACCAGATCGAGCGCATGGGCGGCCGCTTCTGCCTTGCCGCCATCAGCGTGCCACGCGAGCGCTTCGACGAAGTGAGCGCCATCGTCAATGCATTCCCCGAAGTCGCGCACAACTACGAGCGCGAACATCGACTCAATATGTGGTTCGTCGTCGCCACCACCACGGCTGACGCCACAAGCGCCACACTAGAGCGGATAGAAGCCGCCACTGGCCTGCATGTCTATGCCATGCCAAAGGAGAAGGAGTTCTTCGTCAATCTCTATCTCCCCGCCTGACGGGACGGAAACCACCATGAAAACCAGTCCACGCCTTGCCCGCCTCCTTCTCGCCACCTGCGCCACCCTGCTGGCCGGCAGCGTGCTCGCCGCCGACATCGCCTACCCGCAACTGATCAACAAGTCCGGCCGCCAGCGCATGCTGTCGCAGCGCATCGCCAAGGCCTATCTGCAGATGGGTGCGAACGTGCAGCCCGAGCAGGGCCGCCAGTTGCTCAGCGAGTCGGTCAAGCTGTTCGACCAGCAGCTGGCCGAACTCAAGCAGGCCAACCTGCCAAGCGACGTGCAAAACGCGGTGAAGCGCGAAGAACAGCAATGGGCGAGCTTTCGCGAGCTGGCCACAGGCCCGGTCAACCAGGCCACCGCCAGCAAGCTGATCAACCAGAGCGATGCGCTGCTGGGCGCCGCCAACGACGTGACGATGGCGCTGCAGGACAGCTGGGGCCAGACCACCGGCCGCGCCGTGAACCTGGCCGGGCGCCAGCGCATGCTGTCGCAGCGTCTGTCGAAATACTACCTGGCCAAGCAGTGGAACGTGGCGCCGGCCGACAGCGACAAGGCCATGCAGGAAGCGCGCAGCGAATTCGTGCGCAATCAGCGCCAGCTCAGCGCGCAGCCGGAGCTCAACGCCCAGTTGCGGCAGCAGCTCGAGTTGGCGCAGACGCAATGGGTATTCCTCGACACCGCGCTGCAGCAGCCGCGCAGTACCAGCAACGCGCAGAACGTCGCGAGCAGCAGCGAGCGCATCCTCGAAGTGCTCGACGACGTCGTCAGCCGCATCGAAAAGAACCGCCCATGAGCCACGCGCCCGACGATCTCGATCTGCAGCTGATCCGCCATACCCAGGGCGGCCTGCCGCTGGTCGCCCGGCCTTACGCGCAGATCGCCACACAACTGGGCATCAGCGAGGAGGCCGTGATCGAACGGCTCGCGGCCATGCAGGCGCGCGGCGCGATCCGCCGCGTCGCCGCAGTACCCAACCACTACGCGCTCGGCTATCGCCACAACGGCATGACGGTGTGGGATGTCGACGATGCGCTGATCGACGAGCTCGGCCAGCGTATCGGCGAGCTGCCCTTCGTCAGCCACTGCTACCGCCGCCCGCGCCACCTGCCCGACTGGCGCTACAACCTGTTCGCGATGGTGCACGGCAGGCAGCGCGACGATACCGAGCGGCAGATCGCCGAGATCGCCGCCGTGCTCGGCGACGCCTGCCGCGCCCATGACGTGCTGTACAGCACGCGCATCCTGAAAAAAACCGGCCTACGCCTACCGGAATAATCGGAGTAAGACCATGTTCCGCATCAGCCAATACATGCAGGAAGTGCTCCAGCCCACCCCGCTCGCCCCCAAGCGCAATCCGCCCGGCCCCGTGGTGATCTGGAACCTGATCCGTCGCTGCAACCTGACCTGCAAGCACTGCTACTCGATCTCGGCGGACAAGGACTTCGCCGGCGAGCTGTCGACCGACGAGGTCTACACGGTGATGGATGACCTCAAGCGCTTCCGCGTGCCGGTGCTGATCCTGTCTGGCGGCGAGCCGCTGTTGCGGCCGGACATCTTCGACATCGCCCACCGCGCCAAGCAGATGGGCTTCTACGTCGGCCTGTCGAGCAACGGCACGCTGATCACCGAAGACAATATCGAGCAGATCGCCAAGGTCGGCTTCGACTATGTCGGCGTCAGCCTCGACGGCATCGGCGCCACGCACGACAAGTTCCGCCGCAAGGAAGGCGCCTTCGACGCCTCGATGCACGGCATCAAGTTGTGCAAGGAACGCGGCATCAAGGTCGGCATCCGCTTCACCATGACGCAGGACAACGCGCCGGAGCTGCCGCTGCTGCTGGAGCTGATGGAACGCGAGGGCATCGACAAGTTCTACTTCTCCCACCTCAACTACGCCGGCCGCGGCAACAAGCACCGCGGCGACGACGTGATGCACCAGACCACGCGCTGGGCGATGGACCTGCTGTTCGAGACAGCCTGGAAAGATGCCCAGACGGGCCGCCACCGCGAGTTCGTCACCGGCAACAACGATGCCGACGGCGTCTACCTGCTGCAATGGGTACGTGAACGCTTTCCCGAGCGCGAAGCCCAGCTGCGCGCCAAGCTCGCGCAATGGGGCGGCAACTCGTCGGGCGTCAACATCTCGAACATCGACAACCTCGGTAATGTCCACCCTGACACGATGTGGTGGCACCACAACCTCGGCAACGTGCGCGAACGGCCGTTTTCAGAAATCTGGGCAGATACCTCCGAGCCGCTGATGGCCGGCCTCAAGGCTACGCCACGCATCGTCAAGGGCCGCTGCGGCGAATGCCAGTATTTCGACATCTGTGGCGGCAACACCCGTGTCCGCGCCTGGCAGGTATCGGGCGACCCGTGGCAGGAAGACCCGGCCTGCTACCTGTCGGATGCCGAGCTCGGCATCGAAGGCGAACGCGAACGGCTGGCAACGACAGCCTGGGTGCCGATCAAGAAGGTGAGCCATGCTTGACTGGTTGGAAAGAAATAGCCCGGCTGCGGGCCGCAACCCCGCCCTGAACCTGCTGCGCGCTGCGCTCCTCACAACAGCCGCCAGCCTCGCCACACCAGCGCTGGCAGCCTCCCCCGCCGAGCTCTACCAGCAAAACTGCCTCGCCTGCCACGGCGCATCGCGCACCGGCGCCATGGGCCCGGCCCTGCTGCCGCAAAGCCTGGAGCGCCTGAAGAAGGCCGATGCGCTTGCCACCGTGACTCAGGGCCGCGCCGCCACGCAGATGCCGGCCTTCCAGGACAAGCTCTCGGCCGACGACATCAAGGCGCTGGTCGACTACCTCTACACCGCACCGGAGCAGCCACCGAGCTGGCAGGACAGCGACATCACCGCCTCGCGCATCGAATACGTCAAGCCCGGCGCCCTGCCCGCCAAGCCCGTGTTCAAGGCTGATCCGAAAAACCTGTTCGTCGTCGTCGAAGGCGGCGACCACCACGCCTCCATCCTCGATGGCGACAAGCTCGAACCGATCTACCGCTTCGCCACGCGCTATGCATTGCACGGCGGCCCCAAGTTCACGCCGGATGGCCGCTATGTCTACTTCGCCTCGCGCGACGGCTGGATCAGCAAGTTCGACATCTGGAACCTGAAGCTGGTGGCCGAAGTCCGCGCCGGGCTCAACACGCGCAACATCGCCGTGTCCGGCGACGGGAAATACGTGCTGGCCGGCAACTACCTGCCGCAGACACTGGCGCTGTTCGACGCCGATCTCAAGCTGCTGCGCAGCTACCAGGTCGCAAGCGAATCCGGCAAGCCCTCGCGCGTCTCCGCCGTCTACGACGCCGCACCGCGCAAGAGCTTCGTCGTTGCGCTCAAGGACCTGCCAGAGGTGTGGGAGATCCCCTACGACAAGGAGGCCCCGCCCACCTACAAGGGCTATGTGCACGACTACAAGATGGGCGAGGCGCTGGCCCTGCCCGGCCAGTTCACGCCCAAGGTGATCGAGCTCGACACCGTGCTCGACGATTTCTTCTTCGACCAAAGCTACAGCCACCTGATCGGCGCCTCGCGCGAAGGCCGCGCCCAGGTCGTCAACCTCGACATCCGCCGCAAGATCGCCGACCTCGACCTCGCAGGCATGCCACACCTGGGCTCGGGCATCACCTGGGAGTGGCAGGGCAAGCCCGTGCTCGCCTCGCCCAACCTGAAGGACGGCACCGTCAGCATCATCGACATGACGACGTGGAAGACCGTCAAGCAGATCAAGACCAACGGCCCCGGCTTCTTCATGCGCAGCCACGAAAACACCCCCTACGCCTGGGTGGACAGCATGATGGGCGTGAAGAAGGACACGCTGCAGATCATCGACAAGCAGAAGCTCGAAGTCGTCGGCGAAGTCCGCCCCGAGCCGGGCAAGACGCTCGCCCACATCGAGTTCACGCGCGACGGCAAGTACGCGCTGGCGAGCCTGTGGGAGATGGACGGCGCGATCATCGTGTTCGACGCCGCAACGTGGAAGGAAGTGAAACGCCTGCCGATGAGCAAGCCGGTGGGTAAGTACAACGTCTACAACAAGACCACGCGATCGGCCGGCACGAGCCACTGAGCCAGTGTCGCCGCAAGCCAGCAGGCCGCCCATCGGGCGGCCTGTCGTTCTTTCAAGGTACAGCGGGCATCACATGCCCATAGCCGGGTCGCTGATGCTGTGGCGGCCGGTTTCCACGCGGGCGGCGAAGCGCCGCGCGAAACTGGTGGCGCCGGCCACGCTCACGCTGTAGTCGTACCAGCCGCCCTGTGCGCTGGTCGGCCAGCTGCGGCGCAGCGCCTGCCCCGGCGGCACCTCGAAGCGCCAGCTGGCGCCCTTGTTGTAGGCGTTGGCGGTGACCTTGAACACGCACGGCAGCGCACCGTGGTTACTCATGGCGAGGATCACGTCGCCGCTGGCGCGATGATGTTCCGCCGCGACTTCGGGGCGTGGTGCGAGCGGCAGGCGCTCGTCGCTGCAGTTGCCCTTGAAGTGACGGTGGAAGCCATTGGGCCCGAGCACCCACAGGTCGTAGGCACCGAATTCGAGGTCGATGGTGAGCCAGCTCCCTTGCAGCTGCTTGCCCGGCTCAACCGTGTAGCGACGCGGCACGCGGGCCAGGTAGCGGCGGTTGTAGACGTGGAACACGGCGGCCTGCTTGCCGTGATTGACGAAGCTCAGGTTGACGTGCATGGCACCGGGCTCGACGCTCGCAGTCACCTGCAGGTCGTAGGGCAGCGCGCGCGACGGACGCACGCCGGTGTCCTGTCGCGGCAGCGGCCCCGGGGCCAGCACGACGGGCAGTTTCTGCGTCTTGACGGCGCGGGCGCGATCCGCCGCATAACGCGTGTCGGGGAAGGAGGAAAAAAACTCGGTATCGTTCGGGTCTGCGAAGTTGAAGCATGACATCAGGTCACCGCATACCGCGCGGCGCCATGAGCTGATGTTCGATTCGACGACGCCGAAGCGCTGCTCGATGAAGCGGATGATCGAGGTATGGTCGAATACCTGCGAGTTGACCCAACCGCCGCGGCTCCACGGCGACAGCACATACATTGGCACGCGCGGACCGAGGCCGTAGGGGCGGTGCAGGTGCAGGCCGTCCTCGTTGTCCTGGCTGCGCGTGTGGTGGTATTCGCGCTCGGTACTCACGGTCGAGTCGCCGGCAAGGTAGCTGAGCCCGGGCACCGGGCTCCATGGCTCGTAGGACGGCGGCGCGGGCGGCGGCATGTGGTCGAAGAAGCCGTCGTTCTCGTCGAAATTGACGATCAGCACGGTCTTGCTCCACACCTCGGGATTGGCCGTCAGCGCATCGAGCACCTTGGCGGTGTATTCGGCACCCTGCGCCGGGCTCGACGGCCCGGGGTGCTCGGAGCCCGCGGCGGTGGCGATGATCCACGACACCTGCGGCAGCGCGTTGTTGAGCACATCGAGCTTGAGATGGTCGAGATCGCGATGGCCGATGCCGCGCTGCACCAGCTCGGGGTTCAGGCCCGGCGTGCGGGCAGCGTCGCGGAAGGTCTTGAAGCCGACCAGCGGGTTATCGGTGAAGTTGTCGTTGTAGTTCTGGTACACCTGCCAGCGGATGCCGGCCGCCTGCAGGCGCTCGGGGTAGGTCTTCCACAGGTAGCTGCGGCCGTAGTTGTCGGCGTCGATCGAGTCGTGGCTGTTGCCGATCACCGGGCCGTTACCGAGCGGTGGCGCACCGTTACTGCCGGTCCAGTGGAACACCCGGTTGGGGTTGGTGCCGGCGTGCATCGCGCTGTGGTAGCTGTCGCACAGCGTGAAGGCGTTGGCCATGGCGAACTGGAAAGGGATGTCGGCCTCGGTGAAATAGCCCATCGAGTGGTTGGTCTTCACCACCGGCCAGAAATCCATGCGCCCGTGGTTCCAGGCATCCTGCGCATCGGGCCAGGTGTGCGGTGTGCCCTGCACGCGCATATAGCTGAAATCGAGCTCGGTATTGAGGCGGAACGGCGTCACCACCGGCGGCACCAGCCCGCCCTGCTCCCACACCGTGCGGCCCGACAATTGCGGGATGGTGAAGCGATCGCCAAAGCCGCGCACACCGCGCAGGGTGCCGAAGTAATGGTCGAAGGCGCGGTTTTCCTGCATCAGGATCACGATGTGCTCGACATCCTGAATGGTGCCGGTGCGCCGATTGGCAGGAATCGCCAGCGCGCGCTGGATCGCCGGTGGGAACAGGGACAAGACGCCAGCGGCGCCGACGGCCCTGGTGGAATTTTTGAAGAAACGTCGCTTGCTGTGATCGGTCATGTTGGTCTCGGCTGGGTGGGTTCCAATCCGCGGCCATGACAGTACGATCGTTGCCTGGCGCGGCGCTGGCGTAGACATGTAGATGTCTGCCGGACGCCGATCATAGACAGGCGGCGTTACAGCCACGTCACCGATTCATGACATTCACAACGGCCACGCGCCCGTCGGCGAGGCACATGGAAACGACTGAAAAATGGAGTAGCGAAAGCAAGTGTGCTCGGATGCAACCGTAAGGCGAAATCCACGGTTGCGACGGCCAGTTGCCAGCCCGCCAGTACCGGATGCCACGTATCTCCCCAGATTCCACGGCACCATATCCGGGCTACAGAGGGGGGCACAGGGGCCGGCGTCGATTGGATCTGAGATATGGCAGGTGGCTTGGCTGCGGCCCACGTGCTACCAGCGTTGCCGCCGCAGTGCTAGGCCGGCTTGCGCTTGGGCCCGACACCGAGTGGGCAGACGACAGGCAGAAAGCTGTCGGAGCGTGGCGCATAGGCAAGCAGCGCGCCGGCTTCGAGGTCGAAGTACCAGCCATGCAGCGTCAACAGCCCCTTTTCGACGCGCTCCGCAACCCAGGGGAAGCTCTGCAGGTTCTTCAGCGACACGAGTATGGAGGCCTGTTCGCAGGCACGCTGACGCTCGGCGGGGGTGGCGTCAGCCAGCGTGGACATGACGTTGTCGCGGGCCGAGGCCGCGATATTCATCCAGCGGCCGATGAAATCGAGCTCGCCGTTGATCGAATAGCGGTTTTCCAGCAAGGCGCGGATACCGCCGCACTGCGCATGGCCGAGCACGATGATGCGTTCGACCTCGAGTTGCTGCACCGCGAACTGGATGGCGGCGGAGACACCCTGGTGGCGCGTGCCGGCAACGCATGGCGGCACCAGGTTACCGATGTTGCGAATGGTGAAGATGTCGCCGGGATCGACGCCGAGCAGCAGCGCCGGGTCGACCCGCGAATCGCAGCAGCCGATCAGCAGCGTGCCGGGGCGCTGGCCGCCCCGGAGCTGCTCGAACAACTCCGGTGTTTCTTCGAAGAAATGTTGCTGAAAGCGGCAGAAACCATCGATGAAGCGCTGCAGATCACTCATGCTTGGCCCTCTCAGGTGCCGCCGGCGACGAAATCTGTTCCTGGCTGGTTTTCAGGCAACTGGGATTTGACGATGGCTTGCCTCGCCTCCTCGATGCTGACGATCAGCTCGGCGGACAACTTCGCCCGCGCATCCTGGATCGCGGCGTGCAGCAGATCGGCCGCCAGGCAATGCGGATCACGGTTCAGCACCATGGCGACGGCGCGCAGCTCCAGGTTCAGGTCGGCACGCAAGGGTACGCTCAGCGTTCGCACGCCGGAGCTCTGGAAGTCACAGCTGTATTCGTTCAGCTCGCGGGTCTCGCAGAGCTTGTTGACAACGGTAGTGAGTTGATCGCCCATCCTGTAACTCCTCAAGTCGGTGAACCTGGAAATAAACGCGGATTACTGTACGAGCGGCGAATCAGCCGCCGGCAGCTCGATGCCCTCGATTTTCGCCTGTCCGGCAAGGAGCTGTAGATACTGGTTTAGCGCGCGACTCTGCGAGGCGTCAACCAGATATTCACCAATCTGCTCCGCCACGTGTTCGAATGCCTGGCGCTGCCCCGGAATATGACGCAGCACGCGCACGATGTGCAGGCCGAAACGGGTCTCGACCAGCTTGGAGGCGATCTCGCCACCTTCGAGACGGAACAGCACGCGCTCGAACTCGGGTACGGTCTCGCCGCGCTGCAGTTGCCCAAGATGCCCGCCGACCTCGGCCGACGCGCAATTCGAATACTGCCGTGCCAGCTCGTCGAAGCGCTCCGGCGCGGCCTTGACTTCGGCAAGCACGCTTTCGGCCAACTCGCGCAACAGATCGAGCGGCACTTTCTCGGTTACCTGGAACAGGATGTGCTGCGCCTCGACCAGCTCGCCCTCGACGAATTTCTCCGGGTGGCCATCGTAGTAGCGGCGGCAGGCCTCGGTATCGGCCTCGGGGACGGCCACTTCGCGTGCGATGACAGCATCGATGCGCGCATCCTCGTCCGCGTCGTCGAGCCCCAGCTCATCGGCCTTCTGCAACAGCAGCTGACGCAGGATCAGCTCATGTACGGCGGCCTGCAGCGGGTTGGCAGCGCCGTCGTGGTGCGGCAGTTCCTTCTCTACGGCAGCGTCGGTAATCTCGACGCCGTTGACACTGATTCCCATGGCGACCTCCTTGGACGCGGTAGCGGGGCGGGCCGTCGCGGCCCGCCCGTCAAGCCATTAACGCGTGCGTACCAGCTGCCAGGCGCGGGTAACGTAAGTCACCGATGCCAAGCCACTCCAGATGTGCACCAGACGCGTGAACGGGAAGATCGCGAAGACCGACATGCCCATGAACAGGTGCAGCTTGAAGATCAGCGGCGCTTGTTCGATGATTTGCGCGGCACCACCCTGGAAGGTGACGATATGTTGTGCCCAGGTCATCAGCAGCACCATCATGTGACCGTCCATATGGCCGGCGGACACGGGGATGGTGGACAGGCCGAGCAGCAGCGTGGCGAGGATCCAGAACATCACCAGCTTGTCGGCAAACTTGGTCTGCGCGGCGATGCGTGGCTCGGTCAGGCGACGATGCAGCAGGATCAGCAGGCCGATCAGGCACGACGTGCCGAAGATGCCGCCCATGGTCATCGCGAAGCCCTGCTTGAAGCTGTGGGTGACGCCAAGGGTATCCCACACCGCAACCGGCGTGAGCAGGCCCACCAGGTGGCCGAAGAACAGGCCGAGAATGCCCAGGTGGAACAGGATGCTGCCCAGGCGCAGGTTGCCGCGCTTCAGCAGCTGCGACGAGTCGCTCTTCCAGGTGTATTGTTCGCGCTCGAAGCGCACCAGGCTGCCGAGCAGGAAGATCGTGCCCGCCAGGTAGGGATAGATCCCGTAAACGAATTGTTGCAAGTAGTCCATTTGTCTCTCCTTCTCAGCCGCAAGCCGCCGCTTGCGAATGCCCCTTCGGGTAGAACTTGACCGCCTGTACGCCCGGCTTCAGCAGGGGCTCGACGCCATCGGCCGAGGGGCCGAACATTTCCATTGCCTCGTCCATGTCGCGCACTGGCGGCTCGGTCAACGGCAGCGGCTCGACACTGGTGAGGTTTCTCAACGCATCGAACACCACATGATAAGTGCTGTCGTTGCTCTTGAGCTTGTCACCGATCAGCGCCAGCACGTGGATCGCGTCGCCGAGCAGGCGCTCGGCGTCGGCCGGTTCGATCTGCGACAGGAACTCGAGGAACAGCGGCACGTAGTCCGGCAGCTCATCGGGCGTCATCAGCAGGCCGTAGCGCTTGTACTCCTGCAGCAGGTCAACCATGGCCTGACCGCGGTCACGGCTCTCGCCGTGGATGTGCTCGAACAGGTGCAGGCTGTGCTTCGGGTTGCGGTCGAAGGTGGCAACGTAATTCTCTTGCAGCTCGACCACGCCGTGCTCGCGCAGGAAGGCAAACAGCGGCGCAAGCTTGGCTGCCAGCTCAGGCGCTTCGGCGAGCGAGGCCTCGAATTCGGGCATCGCGTCGAGCAGCTCCTGTTCCGGGTAGGTCAGCAGGGCTGACAGGACTTGAAAGTGTTGCATGGTGTTCTCCATAGGCATTGCGTATCGGTTGATGCAGGCCGGCCCGCCTGTTGCGCAAATCTGCGAGCATCTGCCGCAAACCTGCGCAACCGTCAGACCGCGGGGGCCACCCCTCTCACTAGGAAAGAGAGGCTACGCCCCGCCTACTGCACACTTCACGCCCCTTCCATTTCCTTTTTCTTGCGAGACTTCGGCATGTCGACAAAGATCGCGCTACCCTGCTTCTTCTTGCCGAACAATGTGCCGTCCGAAGTACCACCCGAGCAGCCGTTGCCGAAGGTAAAGCCGCAGGAACCCTTCTCGTTGAAGCTGTCCTCGACCATTTCCTTGTGGCTGGACGGAATCACGAAGCGGTCTTCGTAGTTCGCGATCGCCATGATCTGGTACATGTCCTCGACTTGCGCCTCGGACAACCCGACCTGCTTCAGTACGGCGCTGTCGACCTGCTTGTCCACCACCTGCGAGCGCTTGTAGGCGCGCATCGCCAGCATGCGGTCGAGTGCGGTAACCACCGGCGCCTCGTTGCCTGCAGTCAGCAGGTTGGCGAGGTAACGCACCGGAATGCGCAGCGACTTGGTGTCGGGGATGTAGCCGTTCATGCCCATCTTGCCGGCCTCTGCGGCCGACTGGATCGGCGACAGTGGCGGGATGTACCACACCATCGGCAGCGTGCGGTATTCCGGGTGCAGCGGGAAGGCGACCTTCCATTCGCACGCCATCTTGTATACCGGCGACTTGCGGGCCGATTCCAGCCACGAGTCGGGGATACCCTGGCGGCGTGCTTCGTCGATCACTTCCTGTGCGTTCGGGTCGAGGAAGACCTTGAGCTGTGCCTCGTACAGGTCATGCTCGTTGGCCACCGATGCGGCTGCCTCGATGCGGTCGGCATCGTACAGCATCACGCCCAGGTAGCGGATACGGCCTACGCAGGTTTCCGAGCAGACGGTCGGCTGGCCGGCCTCGATACGCGGGAAGCAGAAGGTGCACTTCTCTGCCTTGCCCGAAGACCAGTTGTAATAGATCTTCTTGTAAGGGCAACCGGAGATGCACATACGCCAGCCGCGGCACTTGTCCTGGTCGACCAGCACGATACCATCGTCGGCACGCTTGTAGATCGAGCCGGACGGGCACGAAGCCACACAGGTCGGGTTCAGGCAGTGTTCGCACAGGCGCGGCAGATACATCATGAAGGTGTTCTCGAAAGTCGAGTACATCTCCTTCTGCACGCCCTCGAACAGGGCGTCACGGCCACGCGAGCTGAATTCGCCGCCGAGATCGTCTTCCCAGTTCGGGCCCCAGTTGATCTTTTCCATCTTCTGGCCGGTGATCACCGAGATCGGCCGCGCGGTAGGCGGCGTCTGCGACAGCGGCGCGTTTTGCAGGCGCTCGTAGTCGTAGGTGAACGGCTCGTAGTAGTCGTCGATCTCGGGCAGGTTCGGGTTGGCGAAGATGTTCGCCAGAATCCGCAGCTTGCCACCCTGGCGCGGCTCGATCTTGCCGTCCGCGCGGCGCTTCCAGCCACCGTTCCACTTTGCCTGGTTTTCCCATTCCTTGGGATAACCGATACCGGGCTTGGTCTCGACGTTGTTGAACCAGACGTACTCGACGCCGTCACGGCTGGTCCACACGTTCTTGCAGGTGATCGAGCAGGTATGGCAGCCGATGCACTTGTCGAGGTTCAGCACCATCGCCACTTGTGCGCGAATTTTCATTTCGTTGCTCCTTCCTCAACCAGCGGGCCTTCGAGCCAATCCACCTTCTTCATCTTGCGCAGAATCACGAACTCGTCGCGGTTGCTGCCTACGGTGCCGTAGTAGTTGAAGCCGTAAGCGAGCTGTGCGTAGCCGCCGATCATGTGGGTAGGCTTGGTCACCGCGCGGGTCACCGAGTTGTGGATACCGCCACGGAAGCCCGATGTCTCGGCGCCCGGTACGTTGATGATCTTTTCCTGAGCGTGGTACATCAGGCACATGCCGCGCGGTACGCGCTGGCTCACCACCACACGGGCGGTCAGCGTGCCGTTGACGTTGTACACCTCGACCCAGTCGTTATCGACGATGCCGGCTTCCTTGGCTTCCACTTCCGAGATCCACACGTGCGGACCGCCACGCGACAGCGTGAGCATGCGCAGATTGTCGGAATAAGTACTATGGATACCCCACTTCTGGTGCGGCGTGATCCAGTTCAGCACCAGCTGCTTGTTGCCGTTGCCGAGCTTGTCGATCACCGGTGTCACAGTCTTGGTATCGATCGCGGGCTTGTACACGCACAGCTCTTCACCGAACGCGATCATCCAGCGGTGATCCTGGTAGAACTGCTGGCGGCCGGTGATGGTGCGCCATGGAATCAGCTCGTGCACGTTGGTGTAGCCGGCGTTGTAGCTGACTTCCTCGCTCTCGAGGCCGGACCAGGTCGGCGAGCTGATGATCTTGCGCGGCTGCGCCTGTACGTCGCGGAAGCGGATCTTGTCGTGCTCGCGCGGCAGTGCCAGGTGCGTGTGGTCACGACCGGTGATCTTGGACAGCGCTTCCCAGGCCTTGACCGAGACGTGGCCGTTGGTTTCCGGCGCCAGCGTCAGGATCACTTCGCAGGCATCGATCGCGCTCTCGATCTTCGGCAGGCCCTTGGATATGCCCTCTTCGCGTACCACCTTGTTCAGCTCGCCAAGCTCATGCACTTCGTGCTGGGTGTTCCACGAGATGCCCTTGCCGCCGTTGCCGACCTTGCTCATCAAGGGGCCGAGCGAGGTGAACTTCTTGTACACGTCACCGAAGTTGCGTTCCACCACAGTCATCGACGGCGCGGTCTTGCCTGGGATCAGGTCGCACTCGCCGTGCTTCCAGTCCTTCGGCTCCATCGCCTGGCCGAGTTCGGACGGGGTGTCGTGCATCAGCGGGGTCAGCACCAGGTCCTTGCGCGTGCCGAGGTAGTCGCCGGCGATCTCGCTGAACTTCTTGGCGATCCCCTTGTAGATTTCCCAGTCGGTCTTCGACTGCCACAGCGGCTGCACGGCCTCGCTCAGCGGGTGAACGAACGGGTGCATGTCGGAGGTGTTCAGGTCGTCCTTCTCGTACCAGGTCGCGGTCGGCAGCACGATGTCGCCATACAGGCAGGTGGTCGACATACGGAAGTCGAGCACCACCATCAGGTCGAGCTTACCTTCTGCTGCCGGGCGCACCTTGACTTCGGACGGCTTGATCGCGTCGTTCTCGTCTCCGAATACCGCGTTCTGCGTGCCGAGCAGGTACTTGAGGAAGTACTCGTGACCCTTGCCGCTGGAACCCAGGATGTTGGAACGCCAGACGAACATATTGCGCGGGAAGTTGGCAGGATTGTCCGGGTCATCGCACGACATCTGGATCGTGCCGGACTTCAGGCCATCAACCGTGTACTTGACCGGATCGACGCCGGCGCTTTCGGCAGCCTTGGTGATCTCGATCGGGTTGGTCTGCAGCTGCGGTGCCGACGGCAGCCAGCCCATACGTTCGGACTTGGCGTTGAGGTCGAGCAGCGACATATTGCTGTACTTCGACTTGTTCGCGGTCGGGCTCAGGATTTCGTCGACATGGAGCTTCTCATGGCGCCACTGGCTGGTGTGAGCGTAGAAGAACGAGGTACCGTTCATCTGACGGCTCGGACGGTGCCAGTCGAGGCCGAAGGCGAGCGGCGCCCAGCCGGTCTGCGGACGCAGCTTTTCCTGACCCACGTAGTGGCACCAGCCACCACCCGATTGGCCGATACAGCCGCACATCATCAGCATGTTGATGATGCCGCGGTAGATCATGTCGTTGTGGTACCAGTGGTTCAGCGCCGCGCCGACGATGACCATGCTCTTGCCATGGGTCTTGTGGGCGTTTTCGGCGAACTCGCGGGCAACCTGGATCACCAGGTCACGCTTGACCGTGGTGTGCTTTTCCTGCCAGGCCGGAGTGTAGGGGACGTCGTCGTCGTAGGAAGTCGCGACATTGCCGCCGCCCAGACCTTGATCGACGCCGTAGTTGGCCATCATCATGTCGTAGACGGTGGCGACCAGCGCCTCGGTGCCGTCTGCGAGCGTGACCTTCTTCACCGGCACGTTGCGTACCAGCACGTCCTTGGCATCCTTGCCGCCGAAGTACGGGAAGCCGACACCCACCACGTCGTCGCGGCTGTTGACCAGCGACAAGAGCGGATCCACTTCGCTGTCGTCATGACCGTTGCGCGGTTCGAGGTTCCACTTGCCGGCTTGGCCCCAGCGGAAACCGATCGAGCCGGTCGGCGGGACGATCTGCTGCGTCTTCTGGTCGATCAGCAGCGTCTTCCAGTCGGGGTTGTTCGCTTCACCAAGATTGTCGGCGAGGTGCGAGGCGCGCAGGAAGTGGTCGCCCACATAGTTGTCGCCCTCTTTCTTCAGCAGCACCAGCATCGGCATGTCGGTGTACTGCTTCACATAGCCGGTGAAGTAATCGCTCTTGTTCGGCAGCAGCCATTCCTTGAGGATCACGTGGCCCATCGCCATCGCGAGCGCGGCGTCGGTACCCTGCTTCGGCGCCATCCAGATGTCGCCGAACTTGACCATTTCGCCGAAGTCGCTCGACACGGCAACGGTCTTGGTGCCCTTGTAGCGCACTTCGGTATAGAAGTGGGCATCCGGGGTACGGGTCTGCGGTACGTTGGAGCCCCATACCATCAGGTAAGTGGAGTTGTACCAGTCAGCCGACTCGGCCACGTCGGTCTGTTCACCCCAGACTTGCGGGCTCGACGGCGGCAGATCGCAGTACCAGTCGTAGAACGACAGCGGCACGCCACCAATCAGGCTCAGGTAGCGGCTGCCGGCGGCATAGCTGACCATGGACATGGCGGGAATCGGCGAGAAGCCGACCACGCGGTCCGGGCCGAATTTCTTGATGGTGAAGGCGTTGGCAGCGGCGATGATCTCGTTCGCCTCATCCCAGGTCGAGCGTACGAAGCCACCCTGGCCGCGCACCTTCTTGTAGCGCTCGGCGTTCTTCGGGTTCTGGCTGACGTGTTCCCAGGCAGCCACGGGCGCCATGGTCTTGCGTGCCTCACGCCACATTTCGGCCAGGCGGCCGCGAATCATCGGGTACTTGACGCGCTGCGCCGAGTACACGTACCACGAATACGAAGCGCCACGGGGGCAGCCACGTGGCTCATGGTTCGGCAGGTCGGGACGGGTACGCGGATAGTCGGTCTGCTGGGTTTCCCAGGTAATCAGGCCGTTCTTTACGTATACCTTCCACGAACAGGAACCGGTACAGTTCACCCCGTGCGTCGAACGCACGATCTTGTCGTGCTGCCAACGACTACGGTAGGCGTCTTCCCAGGTGCGGTCTTCATCAACGACAGCGCCGTGGCCATCGGAGAAGGTTTCCTTCACCCGGCTGAAATATTTCAAACGATCGAGAAAGTGGCTCATTGTGCCTCCAAGCAGTATGCGGGCCGCGCAAACGCGGATTCGTCATGGTCGAAGCATATTGTGATGAGGGTCAGACCAACATTCGTCGGAAGTGGTCTGGGCCAAGCGCATTGGGACTAGGCCACCTACCCATTTGAGATAGACCGTCTAGTCCGAAAGAACTAGACGAGAAAACAATGCCCCGTGGCAGCTAGCGATTGCGCACATTGCGCTGGCGGCTGTAGATCACTTTGCCGTCCGGCAGGCGGTGGCGCGTGACGGCGCCGGCCTCGGCGAGGGCATCGAGCGAGGCCTCGACGCGGCTGCGTTGCTCGCCATCGGTGACGCCGAGCCACCAACCGAGGATGCCGTCGATCGTGTCGCCAGCCCCGGGGTGGGCCTGCAGATAGGCCAGGATCGCGAGTTGCAGTTCGCTGTCGTCCCTCTCCGGCATGGTCATGGGCTTTGCTTGCGGTCGATCGGCGATCTAGAGCAAGGCCCGTGCCCGTGGCGGCAAGCCACGGCCAGCGCGCGCTCCAAGCCGCCTGGGCGGCAGGCTGGGCGGCTTTCTCCCCAGGGTGCAAGCCGGCGCCACGACAGGCATTGGGGATCGGTCGGGTCGGCATTGCCCCAGGTCTGGGCCATCGACGGCCAACTGCGGTGCGCGGGTGGTGCACGCTCAGCAGGCCGAGACGAACAGCATGCGGTCGATCTGGTATTTTTTCAGCAGACGGCCAAAGGCGCGGCGCTCCTTGCCGGCCAGCCGGGCGGCAGCCGACACGTTGCCGCCGGCCCGCGCGACGATCTCGATCAGGTAATGGCGCTCGAATTCAGACAGCACGCGCGCCTTGGCCTCGCCGTAGCTGAGCCCCTGGTAGTCGGCCTTGCGCCGGTCCGGCCGGATGCGCCGCTCCTTGCCGCTGCCGGCCAGATCGGCAACGCGGATCGGCTCGCCATCCGACAATAAGAGCTCGCGGTAGACCAGGTTTTCGAGCTCGCGCACATTGCCGGGCCAGGCGTAGCGCTCGAACCAAGCCAGCGTGTCGGGGTGGAAATGGCAGGGCGCCACGCCGAAGCGCTCGGCGCCCTGCTGCATGAAGTGATGCGCGAGGATGGACGGGTCGCCCGAGCGCTCGCGTAGCGGCGGCATCTCAACGAATAGCAGCTTGAGCCGGTACAGCAGGTCGTCGCGGAACTCGCCGCACTCGACGCGTGCCTTCAGGCTGCGGTTGGAGGCGGCAATCAGCCGCACATCGGCGGTGCTGAAGCCCTGCGCGCCGACCGGGCGGTATTGCCTGTCCTGCAGGAAGCGCAGCAAGGCCACCTGCCCGCGCGGCGACAGCGAATCAATCTCGTCCAGGAACAGCGTGCCGCCGTTGGCCAGCGCCACCAGGCCTGCGTGGTCGAACTTGGCATCGGTGAAGGCGCCGCGCCGGTGGCCGAACAGCTCGCTCTCGATCAGCGCATCGGGGATCGCGCCGCAGTTCACCGGCACGAACATGCGCTCGCGCCGCCGGCTCTGGTAGTGAATTGCGCGCGCCGCCAGCTCCTTGCCGGTGCCGGTTTCGCCTTCGATCAATACGGGCGCATCGTGCGCTGCAAACTTCTTCAGGTAGCACAGCGTCTTGAGCAAGACAGGTGAGGCGCCGATCATCATCCACTCCGCGACTGCCGCGCAGCCAGCGATGATGCGCTGCAGCGGCTTCTTCAGGCAGCCTATGAAGCGCCGCAGCAAAAATCAAATGCCCCTTCGCGTATAAACAGGCTGATCAAGCGCTTACACGCCAGGCAGAACAGATACGGCCAAGCGTGCACGACGACCGGCCAGGCACGCCGTACGGATGAAAACGACAACGGGGAGCCCAGGGCTCCCCGTTTGCTGCGGCTTGGCGCGAGACTCAGGCCGAGCGGCGGCGGGCCGCGAAACCGACGATACCAAGCCCCGCCAGCATCATCGCGTAGGTTTCAGGCTCCGGCACCGGTGCCACGCCGAGGTTGTAGTGGTAGCCGCTTTGCGACACGAGCGTGCCACCGAGCGCCCTGGCCCCCAGGTAGAAGGAGTTGCTCGAATCGTTCGACGACACGCAGCTGTTGGCCATGAAGCAGAACGAGTTGAGGCTGAACATGGCGTCCAGGTGAACATCCTCGTTGGTGGGCAGCAGCGCGGCGAAAGTCAGCTCGCCGCTCCAGTGGCCCTTGGTGCCCGCAGTTTGCTGCTGCGAGTTGAGCGCCGACCCCGAGAAGGCTTCATAGTAGGAATAGCGCACGTTGCTGCCGCCATTGCTGCTCGGGTTGGTGAATTCGGCAAAGCTCCAGAAGTTGCCATCCTGCCCGCCGAGGTTTTCGCGGATCGTCTGCGACGACTCGCCACCCTCGACATAGTAGGGATTGGCGACGTCATGCCACAGGCCGAGCGAGAAGTTGCTGTCGGTGTGGCGGATGGGGTATGGCGACGAGGTCTGGTAGCTGTTGGTCGAAATCGGCGCGGTGTTGACGACCGAGTCGTAGCGCACGGTGAACTGCACGGTCTCGAAGGCGTTGGCCGAATTGACACGGATCATGTCGTTGATGCCGCCCTCGGCCCAGGCTGCGGTGCGATCACCAGCATAATTGGTCGATTGCGCAAATGTTTTTCCCTTGAACGCGCCGGTAGCCGTATCGAGCCTGGCCCATGCGCTTGCATCGCGCAGGCCGCCATCGGCCACGACAGAAATCGACTGCTGGCTGGTGGTGCCGGGTGCAACATTCCACAGTGCTTCGTAATGGTCGCCACTACCGGAGGGCAGGCCTTGGTACAGCGCGCGGGTGCTCAGGTAGCTGTCGGCGGACGCGGCGCCACTCATGAGCAGAGCGGCGATGGACAATGCGATTGTTGTTTTATTCATGGCCTCGATCAAATATGACATTGCAAAGTTACGCATTATACATATGGCATTTATTTGATCAATAAACCGTTTTTAATAGTAAAAATACTCTAAATTTCAGTGTAGATTCGCAAAAATTATATTTTTGTCATTTCATATAAGACATGGCCCTCGGCCGGCATCGGCCAGTGCCGCAAACCGCTGTCAGCCTGGCTGGGCCGCCGCGCAGCTGCTGCGCGACAGGTAGAAGGTGCGGTCGGCGGTGAACCAGTCCGGCTCGGCCACCCGGCTCCAGCCGCCCGGGTCGAGGAAATCGCCACAGCCGAAGCGCCAGGAATTGGTGCCGTGGCGCAGGTAGACCAGCAACTCGCCGCCCGGAACCCGCGCCAGGCGGGCGCCGCGGGCGATGGCGGCATTGAGGAAGGCGGCATCCTCCGCCAGCGAGACATCGGGATAGCGCAGGCCCTCCGCCCACAGCCGGCGGCGGTAGGCGAGCGAGCCGCCGAACACGTCATACGCATACATGCGCCGGTGCAAGGCCGGGCTGCAGCGCCAGAATGTCCACTGCGCCAGGTCGAGATACAGCTCGTCGCCGAGGCCGCAGACTTCCGCCTCGCGTCGCAGCAGGGGGGCCAACTGCCGGCTCAGCCGCGTGGGGGCGTACCAGTCGTCGTCATCCCAGTGCACGATGAACTCGCCGTGCGCGTGCTGGCAGGCCAGATTGCGCTTGGCGCCGATGCTGCGCCGCGCGCCGGCCAGCAGCACGCTGACGCCGGGCTGGCCGCGCACGGCGTCGGGCACGTCGGCCTCACTGTCGGCAACAATGATCAGCTCGTACTGCGCATAATCCTGCCGCGCCAGGTAATGCACGGCACGAGCCACGTAATCGGCCCGGCCGCGCGTGGGCATGATGCAGCTGACCAGCGGCAGCAGCAGCCGGGCGGGCGCTACGGCGCCAGCCGGCTCGTACAGCCTGATCAGCGCCTCGGGCGCGAACTCGGGGCAGGCGTCGCCGGTGCAGTGCGTATCGTAGCGGCCCGGCTCGCAGCGTAAGCGCCGCGCACAGAACTTGTCCTGGTAGCGCCGCTTGCTGGCCTCGAACAGCCGCGCCTCGTCGGCCTTGCGCCGTGCCGTGAACGGCTCGCGGTAGACAAAGGCCGCCGGCACCCAGGCGAGCTCGAAGCCGGCGCGCGCTGCACGCACGTTGTAATCCATTTCCCAGCACGGGCCGCAACCATAGCCCTCGTCGGCCAGGCCGATGGCGGCGATCACCTCGCGCCGCACCGCATAACAAAAATCGCCGAGGCAGTACAGCGGCGCGGTGCTGCGCCAGCCCTCGCCATGCTGTTGCGCGAGCTTGCCGGCAAGCCGGGCGACCGCCTGCGGGCTGCCGTCGCACGGCCCGGCCTGTTGCATATTCCAGGCGCGATTGGTCGATGGCCCGCACAGCCCTACCCTAGGCTCACGCATCGGCGCCAGCAGCCGCGCGAGCCAGCCGGGGCCGGGCTGCGCACCGGCTTCGAGCAGGATGATCACCTCGCAGTCGGCATGCTGCGCCAGCAGGTTAAAGCAGGCTGCGCCACCGCGTGCGGTGTCGAAACCAAGCAGGCGGTAGCCCGTCAGCATGGCGAGCCGCGCGTGAGTGGCGGCATCGACACCATCGGCGATGAGCACGATGGCGATACCGGTCGGCGTTACGCGGCGCAGCGCATCGAGCGTCGCCTGCAGCCGCGCGGCGTCATCGTCGACCACCACGCCGATGGTCACGCCGGGCCCCTGCCAGGCGGGTGCGCAGCGAGTCAGCGCGGCGACCACGGCGGGGTCGACCGGCCGCCAGCGCGCGTCTGCCGTCAGCTTGCGGCTGGTGTTGGCGGCATGCACGCGGCCGACGAAAATCGACATGTCGGCGAGGCGCAGCAGCTGCGGCGGCGGCACCTGCCAGACGAAACGGTTGTCTTCGCCGATATCGATGTCGGCAAAGCGGTGCGTCTGCCAGAAGCCGCGCCGGTAGCACAGCGTTGCGCCGCAGGCCCAGGGCCGCTCCGACTTCGGGTAGACATATTCCCATGCCTTGCCCGAAGCGGGCTCGTGGAACAGCACCTGATCGAGCCCGCACAGCACGGCCTGGCTGCCCTGTAGCGCCTGCACCTGCACGCTGAGCCGCTGCGGGGCATACCAGTCGTCGTCGTCCCAGTGCGCGATCAGCTCGCCGCGTGCCTGCTCGCAGGCCAGGTTGCGCTTGGTGCCGATGCTGTGGCGCCCTTCGAGGCGTAGATAGCGCACACGCGGGTCGGCCGGCATCAGGTCGGCCACGCAGTCGTCGCCATCGTCGATCACCAGCAGCTCGCGGTTCGGGTAGTCCTGCGCCAGGAACAGCGCGATCGCCGCCGGCACGAACTCGCGGCGGTTGGCGGTGGGCATGATGCAGCTGACGAGCGGGCTATCCATCGCTCAGCTTGGCTCCGGCACGGTGAGGACGACGGTTTGCGGCGTTTCGGCGTTCTTCTTCGGCTTGTTTTTCAGATAGCCCCATTTGCAGGTGATGGTGTGCGGGAAGCGCAAGGTCTGGATCTTGTTGCCCTTGCCGTACTGGTCGGCCTTGCGGTAAGCCACCGACACCTTCATCCACAGCACGGCCTTCTTGCCCGGCATCATCGGTTCGTCGCCGATCATGTTCTTGATCGGCGCCTCGTAATCGCGCTCCATTTCCGAATTGTTGTCCTGCGAGCCGGGCACCAGGTTCTGCTTCTGCCCGGGCCCGCCGAGCCGATGATTGATCAGGTGCAGGCGGCGGTAATACGGCGCGCCCTGAATCTGGTCGCTGTCTCCGAGATAGCCCCAGCCCAGCGGATTCTGGTACGGCGCCGAGCCCATCGGCCGGTTGGCCGACAGATCCTGCACCTCAGCGCCATCGGCCTTGTCGCCGTCGAAATCGAAGCTGTAGCTCGGGCGCGGCAGCGAGCCCACATCGGCCGCGCCACTGAAGCCGGCCTTGCGCAGGATGCCGGCCATCGCGCCCAGCGCCTTGTCCAGCTTGTCGCTCAGGTCTTCCATTTCGGTCTGGTCGTTGGCGGCGCCGACCTTGCCGCGCGCGCCGGCGGCATCCAGCTGGCGGATCAGGCTCTCGATCTCCTTGCGCTTGGTTTCCGCAGCAGACTGGTGCGCCGCCGGCAGCTGACCGACGATGTCTTCGAGCCGCGCGCGGTCGCTGGCGACGTAGACGGTCGGGCTGGTTTCGCTGCCCGCAAGGAATATCTTGTGCGGCTCGCCGTCTTCATCGTCGAAATCGACCTTCTTGTTCCACCAGTCGAGCAGCGCCTTGACGCCGGCCTTGCCGAGACTGATCGCCGTCTCGATCAGCGCTTTGAGCTTGTCGATCAGCCACAGGATACCCTCGTCCACCTTGGCGCGCAGGCCGTCGATGATGTCGCGCAACGCCTGGCCAACTCCCGTCAGCCCGACCTGATCGGCGAGAAAACCGATCACCACCGGCATGCCTTTATGCAGGATTTTCTCGAACGCCTCGCCCACCTTGTCGATCTGGCCATTGGCAATATCCAGCACCTTGTCCAGCGTCTGGTCGACCATGTCCAACACTTTGCGCATCCAGCGTTTGGCGGTGAGCATCGCCTTGTAGATGCGGCGAAACACGTCCAGCACCTCCGATAGCCCGCCGGATGCCGCTGCCGCAGTGGCGAGAATCGCCAGCTCTTCGCCAACCTTGCCGGCGATCCATTCGGCGATGCCGGTGAGCACGGTGGTACCGAAATCCTTCGCGCGCTCCACCAGTTGCTTGGTGTTCTCGGCCGGGGTTTTCGAGGTATCGATCAGGCTGGTGATCCAGTTCCAGGCTTTTTTGGCATAGCCGTAGATTTTCTTCGCCCGGTTCACCTGATCTTCGTTAAAGCGCTTTTTCAGCAGATCGAAGATGTGATCCATGTTCAGGCCGAGCACATCCAGCACGAAGCCGAACACGTCTTTCGGATTGGTCCAGCTCGCCGGCAGGGTGATGCCCTTATCGGAAATCTCGCCCAGCAGCCAGCCCTGCACGCCGAATTCCAGATGGTCGAGAATGTTGTCCCACAGCCGTTTAAAGCCGTTGCCGATGGAACGCACGGTGTTCTTGATGAACTCCAGCGGCTTTTTCGACACCGTATCCCACGCTGCCAGCGCCTTGTTCTTGATCTTGACCAGGAATTCGATCGGGATGTTGAAAATCCGCAGCACGAACTCGAACGCCGCGCGCACCGCGCCTTTCAGGTCGCGATCCTTGAACACCAGCCGCACCAGCCGGTTGACCTCGGCCTTGGTGCGCGCCCAGGCATCCTTGTCGGCGGCCAGATCGCGGAACAGCTCGATCTGGCGCAGGATGATGGGGATGATGAAATCGACCACCGGGTCGCGGATACACGCCGGAATCCAGTTCCACACCTTTTCCGCCAGCGCCAGCGGCAGGCTGTAGACGTCGAGAATGATATTGCCGACGCGCTTGAGGAACGCGAGAAACTTCTCGAATGCGCTCTGCAGCTTATCCAGCGCCGATTGCAGCCAGTCGGTCAGCCCCAGCAATTTGCCGCTGGCCCACAAGGCCAGATCGTTGATCTGATCCGCCAGCCACTGCGCGCCTTTCACCAGAAACGACAGCGCGCTGCCAGCCGCCAGCCCGACCAGCCCACCCACGCTGGCGGCAAAGCGGCTGACGTGATCGCTGATCTGCTTGGCTACGCCGTTGACCGCGCTGCCGACCTGCTTCGCCGCACCCAGCAGCGCCGGGATCAGCGTCTGCTGCAGATACAGCCGCGACTGCACGACGATGTTGCCGCGCCAGTTGGTCTTGATCCACTGCACCGCCTTGACCACGCCGTAAATCGCCGCGCCGGCGATAATGAACGGCCCGGCCGGCGAGAAAATCAGCGCCACCGCGCCGACGATTTTCGCCACCGCCAGTATCTGCGCCTGATATGGCGCGAGCTTCACCTTGATCTTATCCCACACCGCTTCCAGCTTGGCCTGCACCCACTGCAGGATGCCGTTCTGGCCCTCCGGCCCTTCGCCGATGCCGAGCTTGTTCTTGATCCAGGTCCACGCCTTGGCGATTTTGCTGCGAATCCAGGCGGTGTTGTCCCAGATCCAGTTGCCGAGCTTTTTCAGCATCTCCCACTGAAACGCGGCGTATTCCTTGATCCAGCCCCAGATCGGCGCGCCGATCTTGTCCCACAGCTTCTCGCCCCACTCCTTCACCTTGGTGAACACGGGCTGCAGCTTGTCGACCAGATAGCCGATGACCTTGGTCGCCACCGCCTCGATCTTGTCGGCTGCCTCACGCAGCGGCGAGCAATCGTTCTGCGAAATCTTCACCGCTGCATCGCGCAGCCACGCCAGCCACGGCGTGAATTGCGCCGATAGCTGCTTGCTGATGCCGGTGATCGTGCGAACCGGCGCCATCACGGTATCCACCACCGCCTCGAACGCCGCGCTGGCGCGGTCTTTCAGCCAGTCGAGCACGCCCTGCGGGCCCTTGCGCACGATCGGCACCAGGTCGGGCGAATATTTCTCCAGCAGGCTCCAGGCCAGGTCTTCGGTGAAGTCGAGCGCGTCGCCGACGCCCTGCTTGATCTTGTCCCAGGTGCTCGGTGGCTTGTCCTCCAGCTGCGGGGTGGGCCCGGTGCTGCCCGCGACGCTGAACGACTCGCCGCGCGTCACCGCGGACGAGGCCCGGCCTGCCTCCCGCTCGAGACTGCCGCCAGCCGCCGTGCCGGCCGCCTGCCACTGCAGCCCGGCGCGCTGCTGCACCACATGGGCCGCCTCGTGCGCCATCAGTGCGAGGTCGTCGTCGCGCTCGCCGGCGCCGAGGTAGATGTCGGCGCCATAGGTGACGGCGCGCGCATCGAAACCGGCCGCCACCTGGGCGCCCTGCCCGCCCGCATGCACCTCGACGCCGCCCATGGGCTGGCCGAGGCTTTGCTCGATGCGGGCGCGGACGCCGGCCTCCATCGGCTGCCCACCCTGGCGCGGCAATGGCAGCGGCGTGCTACGCGCGCGGTGCAGGCCGCCCGTGGCCATGGCCGTGCGCCGCGCGGCGGGCGCGGCTTCGGCTTGCCGGGTGGGCGCGGCATGCAGGCTGGCGCGCATCGCCTAGCCCTCCTCGCGCAAGGGGCAGACGCCGCCGGCCTTGCGGTATTCGCGCTGCACGGCGGCGAGCAGCACCCGCGTGTCGAGCGCGCAGGCACCAGCGAGCGCCAGGAGCCGCGCATGCTGGGCCGCATTGCGGATCTGCCCGCCGGACAGCTGGCAGCGCCAGGCGAGCTCGTCGAGCAGCCTGCCGGCAACCGTGTGGCCGGCAGGCAGGTGCAAGGCCCAGATCGCGCGCCGCGCTTCGTGGTCGGGCAAGGCGAAATCGACGACGATATCCATGCGCCGCTGAAACGCCCCATCGATGTTGTCGCCGAGATTGGTGGTGACGAGCACGATGCCTTCGTGGCTTTCGAGCCGTTGCAGCAGGAAATTGGTTTCGAGGTTGGCGTAGCGGTCGTTCGCGCTGCTGACCGCGGTGCGCCGGCCGAACAGCGCATCGCCTTCGTCGAACAGCAGGATCGCGTCGAGCGCCTCGGCGCGGTCGAACAGCCGCGCGAGCTGCTTTTCGGTCTCGCCGACATATTTGCTGACCACCTGGGCGAGGTCCACGCGGTATAGCGGCAGTTGCAGCGACGACGCCAAGAGCCGCGCGGCGAGCGTCTTGCCGGTGCCGCTCGGGCCGCGCAGCAGCGCGCGCACGCCGCAGCCCGCGTGGTCCTGCGTGTCGAGCTGCAACGACTCGCGGTGGCGGCAGCGGATCTCCAGCACCTGCAGCTCTTCGCCGGTCGCGGCGTTGACCACCAGCCGGCTCCAGTCGCCGGCCGGGGTCAGGCGCTGGGCCAGCGTATCGAGCGGGCCCTGGTCGAGGCCTGCATCCACCGCCAGCAGGTCGGCCAAAGACGGTAGCGCACGCCCGGCCAAGCGCGCCTGGGTGGCCGCCGCGCGCGCCAGCCGCACGATGCCGCCGCTGACCAGGCGCCGGCGCTCGGCGAATTCGGCGCGGCCCGCCGCCGGCAGCTCGGGCAAGGCCAGCGCCCATAGCTGCTCGCGGCAGTCGCGCGGCGGGATGGGCAGGCTCAGCACGGCACAGCGCCCGTCGAGCTGGCCGCCAAGCCCGCCGTGGGGCCCGAGCAGGCAGGCCTGCCAGCCACCCGGCAGCGGCGCTGGCAGCGTGCCGCCGCGCCATACCGGCACGGCGCCGAGCAAGGCGGACAGCGCCGCGAGCAGTGCCGGCGGCGGTGCTTCGCCAGGCCGTGTGCCGTCGCGCCCCAAGCTGGCGTGCCCCGGACTATCGCGTCCCGGGCTATCGCGTCCCGTGTCATCGAGCAGCAGCGTGCCTAGCCCCTGCTCCGCCGCCAGCGCGGCGACCAGGCTGCGCCGCCCGTTACCCTGCGGCCCGCGTAGCAGCACGCTGTCGATCGCCTGTTCGGCCAGCAGTTGCTGCAGGCGACCCACCTCGGCGCGCAGCGCTGGCGCGAGCACCAGGCCATCGAGCCGGGTCGCGGCGGCCACGGGCTGGTATTCAAGGCCGGCCGCCAGCCAGCCGGGCGCGATATCGCCGCGCAGCGCCTGCAACAGCAGCGGCGGCAGGCGCGCGCACCAGCCGCCCTGTGCCGTGCCGGGATGGCTGCCGAGCAGCAGCCCGCGCCGCATCAGGCTGGCCGCCCGGGGCGGCGGCTCGGCGGCCTGCGGCTCGGCCCAGCGGTCGAGCATGGCCAGCGTCGGCCACGGCTCGTCAGCGATGCCGTGCAGCGCCGCGAACACGGCGCCGAAGCGCATGTCCTGCTCGACCAGCGCGGCGCCGGCGAGCACCACCAGGTCGCCGCCGTCGAGCCCGCAGCAGGCCGCCAGCCGGCTCAAGGGCAGCGCCGCGCCGGCCGAGCGCTCCCACTCTTGCAGCAGGCGGCGCCAGTGCTGCGGCGCGGCCTGCAGCTCGACGCCGGCAAGGCCGAAGCGCGCCAGCTCGTTGATGCAGCTGATCAGGAAGGGAAAGCGCTCGCCGACCGCTTCGAGCGACTCCATCGCCTCGACCGCCTGCTGCATCAGGCCGACCACGGCGGCATAGCCGTAGAGCCGGAACTGGGTGTCGGCGCCCGGCTGCAGGCGGGTATCGGGTTCGCGGTTCATGGTTCGAAATGAAAGCGGATGGTGCGCGCGGCGGCCGGCACCCAGCCCGGGTCGCGGTCGAGGCCGGCGACGCGGATCTCGATCGGCAGCGTGTCGAGGCCCAGGTGGATGTCGAGCGTGTCGTCGCCGACGCTGAGCTCGGCATCATGCCGGCACAGGCGCGGGCCGATGTCGTCGGGCGCGCAGCCGAGCTGCAGCGCAAGGCGTGGCGTGATGGCGGCCACGAGCCAGCCGAGCCACGGGCCGAGCTGCGCCGGCATGGCCCGGCCCGCCTGCCAATCTGGCGGCAGCCGCCAGCCCGCCGGCGGCGCATGGCCATCGCCCGGCTCGGCCCCGGCGGCACGCCCGGCCAGGCAGGCCAGCAATGGCCACAGCGCATCGTCGCGGAAGGCCGGGCCCACCAGCCGCTCGCCGAGCAGCGCGAGAAAGTCCCACGGCGGCAACGCCCAGCCCGGCCGCCGTGGCTGGCTGAAGTCGCCATACAGCCCCAGCACCAGGGCCAGGTTGATCAGGTAGAACACACCGCCGTAGCGCGTCCGTATCCGCGCCGGCTCGGCCGGCGGCAGGGCCGGCAAGGCGGCGGCGGCCGCCACACCAGGCATCGTCCCTGCTATCGCGAGCGGCAGCGCCATGGGTGCGGCAGGCACTGCTTGCTGGACGGCTGTCGGGATCGTTGTGTCGTCTGCGGCGAAGATTTCGATGGCTTGCCGAGCCGCAAGCGGCGGCACCGGCGCGGGATGCGAAACGGCCGTATCCAGCGGCTGGCGATCGGCATCAACTTCAACAGAAACAGTTGGTGCCACGGCTGGCGCGGGCGGCGCCACGACTGGCTGGGGCTGCGATTCCTCACTACCCGCGCCAGCTGCAGCCAGGCAATCGCGCAGCCAGCGCTCGGCGGCCAGGGCGAACGCCGTCTGCCGTGCCGCCTGCGGCTGTTGCGCCAGCGTCAGCGCCAGCCCGAGCAGGGCCTGGCGCTCTGGGCCGAGCCCGGCTACCGATGGCGCGCCGGGCATGGCCAGCCACGGCGCAGGCCGTGGCGCGCGGCTTGTTACCCCCCCATCGCCGAGCCGCGCCAGCAGCGGCTCGCAGCGGCGCTGCCAGGCAAGCAGCGCGTATTGCCGCGGCAAGGCGTGCAGCATGGCCGCCACCGTGGCGAGTGGCAGCGCGGCGAGCAATGGCGCCGCCAGCCCGATCGCCTGCAGCCGTGCCAGCACCACGGGCAGCCGGCCGGGCTGCGCCAGCAGCGCGTCGCCGAGCGCGCCGGCGTTCACGCCCTGCGGGTACAGCGCCCGCCACCACCACTGCGAGCCGTTGCCGGCGAGCCAGTCGCGGCATAGGCAGGCCAGCAGTTCGGCCTCGTCGGCAAACCACACCGCCGCGCTGGCTGCAGGCACGAAGCCCAGCGCCGGGCGCGCCGCCGCGGCCTGGCAGCGGGCCAGCGTGGTGGCGAGCGCCGCCTGCCAGCCGTCGGACAAGGCAGCCCCGTCCTGCACCCGCCCGGCGAGGCGGCGCACCAGCAGGATGGCAGCGGCCGGCAGCGCCGACGGGGGCAGCTCCGTCGCCGCCAGATCATGCAGCAGCGCGCGCCCAAGGCCCCGCTGCCGCTCGACCAGACGAAGCCGGCGGATCGTGCCGGCGGCGCGCGGGGCGGCGTTCATCGCTCATTTCGCCAGGGTCAGCACGACCGAGTAGATCTGCACCGTGCCCGCCCCTTGCGGTATCGTCACCTTCAGGTATTGCAGCGCGGTCTTGCCCGAGCGGAAGATGTCGCCAACCTTACCGCTGTCGAGCGACTTGGCGTTGATGGCGACGGCGAAGTCGCCACCCGCGCCGGACTTGATCTCGGCGTCGTCGAGGCTGGTGGCGGCCTGCAGCGATGGGTCCTTGACCGACTGCACGACATAGGCCAGCTCGGCCGCGCCGCGCTTGAATAGCTCGGCCGCGTCGGCATGCCCGGTCAGGGTGATCTTCGCCAGCGTCTCGGTGTCGCGCAGATTGAACGGCAGGATGCCCGAGGCGCCGCGCTCGTCGGCGCTCGCCACGCCATCCTGCAGCGCCCAGCGGCCCACCTTGTCGTTGGCGCCGTTGACGAAGGCCGGCACCAGCACGATCTCGCCGGCCTTGGCCTGCGCCGGCGCGGTGGCCGGCACGGACTGCCCGGCCAGCGCCAGCAGCGCCGCGCGCAGCGAGTTGTGGTAGTCGCGGGTGATCAGCTTGCCGTCTTCGGCAATGGGGATGGCGGCGAGCAGGCTGGCGAGGTCGGTGGTGGCCATCTGGCATTCTCCAAATCAGAATCGGGTATCGGCGAAGTGGTCGTGATCCCACGTCGCATAGTTGAAACGGGCATTGCCGGCAAAGCGCAGCGCGCAGCTCGCGAACACCAGCACCGCCTGCGGCCGCTGGCCGGCCTCGCTCGCGACGCGGTTCTCGTGGATGCGGTAGAGGCGGAGCGGCGGCGGATTGCTCAGGTCGATCGGCGCATGCTCGAACGACTCGGTCAAGAGCGACGGCAGGCGCGAGGCATCCATGTCGATGCTGCTGCCGACATCGAGGCCGGCAAAGAACTGACCCGGGTCGAAGCCGCTCTCGGGCGCGCTCAACGCCACCGGCAGCAGCCCCGCCGCGGGCAGGAAGCGCAGGTGTGCCTTGGCGCTGAAGCCCGCCAGCTGGCCGGCCGCGACGATGTCGTCGAGCTGCGACTGGAACTGCAGCCACAGCGCCTCGCCCTCGACACGCCGGCGCTCACCGGCCCACACGCCGAGCGCGTGGCCCTCCATGCGCCGGTCGGTCAGCCGGCGCCGCGCTGCCCACATGTCGATGAAGCGCAGGCCGTCGGCAGTCCAGTAGATCACCGCGAGCGGCACCTCGCATGGTGTCAGCGTGTCGGGCCGCAGCCGGTCGGCCACACCCCAGCCGTCCAGCACCGGGCCATAGGCGTTGGCGGCAAAACCCTGCTGCGCCTCGATGCCGAAGCAGCGCCAGGCAACCTGGCTGCGCAGCCATTGCTCGTCGGTGCTGGCGAGGTCGCCCAGCTCGCTGTCGAGCGACAGGCGGCGGATCTGCACGGTATCGACCAGCACATCGGTGTTGCAGCCGCCGCCGTACAGCTCCAGGCCGCTGGTCGGCACCTTGCCCTCCTTGCTGCCGGCCGGCGCGATGGTGAGCAGGTAAAGGCCGGCGCCGGCGATGTAGGTGCCCTGGGCCGTCGGCGAACACGGGCCGAAGCCCGAATCGGCGAGGCTGCCGGCGCGGGCCTGGCTCGCGATGGCGATCGCTGTCGGCTTGTCGAGCACCAGCACCTGGCCCGCGCGGCTGACGGCCGTGCCGGGTGCGATGGCGACGATCGGGTTGCCGACGCTCGAATCGGGGTCCACCGTGACCTCGAGCCCGCGCACGATGCCCTCGCCGCAGGCCGTGCCGAGCCGCATGTCGGCGAGCCGCCGTGCATCCTGCTCGCGCTTGAGGTCGCCGGCCGTGAGCAGGCGGCCGTTGAAGAAGAAGACATGGCGCAGGCCGTTGTCGAGCAAGGGGGTCTGCAGGTCGAATGCGGTCATCTCGCTGCCCTCCTCAACCGTCGCGCTCGAATTCGCTGACTTCGATCATGAAGCGGATCGCCCGGAAGCGGTCGTCGCGCCGCTGCGCCACCGCCACCGTGAAGCCGGGCGGCACGCCGGCCTGCGGCTGGTCCTTCGCGAAAAAGCCGGTGAAGAACAGCTGCAGCGAGGCGATGCTCTCCTGCCCCGGCAGGAGCCACGGCGTGAGCTTGACGATGTAGGTCGAGTCGGGTGAGAACTTCGGGAAGGTGAAGCGCACCCCGCCGAACTTGCTGATGTGCGGCGTGATCGCCTGCAGCCTGTTGTAGGTCGGCGTGACCTTGGCATCCTGCCCTTCGAGCGGGTTGTCCTGCCCCGAGGCGAAATTCAGCTCCATCGTGACCCAGCCCGCCGCGACGATGCCAAACGCCTGCTTGATCGGCCGCCCGACAAACTGGCCGCCCCCCGTCTGCGGCGGCGCCACCGGCACCCAGGCCTGGCCGTCGAAGCCGAGCAGCTGGCCTGCCTGCGGGTGCAGCGCATCGACCTTGTTGCGCTGCAGGGCAACGATCAGGTTGTCCTGGCTGTCGCCGTCGAGCACCACGTCGCCATTCAGCGGCGGCGTGCCGTGGGTATGGTCGCTGCGCGAGTAATTGGCCGAGGCGCCGGCCGTGGCGGGCAGCCCGAAGCGGGTTTCGTCCTCCACCGACGCGCCCGGCGCGGGGATGTCGGCGCTCGCCGGCGCCAGCGGCGTCCACTGCTTGTTCTGGAAGGTCAGCACGTCGCCGGGCTTGGGCTTGACGGCGGCCAGCTCGATGCCACGCAGCGCGGCGACGGTGTTCTTGTCGATGCTGCCGGTCACGTCGCCGGCCAGATCGGGCAGCTTGGGCAGGCCGTGGTCGTGGTCGGCACGGCTGTAGTCCTCGCTTGTGCCCGCCGTCGATGGCTGGCCGAAGCTCGCCGCGGCTGCCACCGTATTGCCGGCCCGCGGCACCGCGCTCTGCCCAAGCGCGCCCAGCAGCCATTCCTGCACCATGCGCAGATGCAGCACATAGGGCCGCACGCCGTCGTCGGGCTGCGGCAGCGGCTGCTTGCTGTCGAGCAGCAGCGCGCCATCCTTGGCGACGAGATCGAGCGTGATGCGCCCGAGCAGCAGCGGGTCGGGGCAGCAGTCGCCGTCGTCCGCCGGGCCGGGGCAGTTCGGCGCGCAGCCGATGCAGCACTGCGCAAATTTGGGCCGCAGCTCGGTGGTCCACAGCTCGAAGGCCAGGCGCAGATACTCGATCACATCATCGGGCGCGATGTGCAGGCTCGTAGGCGGGCTGCCGAACAGGAAATCGCCCGGCGGCGACGCCGGTGGCGGCGAGGCGAACCACGGCGCGACGGCGGCATGGATCGCGGCGAGAAAGTTCGCGCGGTCCGTCGACGGCTGGCCGTTGTCGCGCATGTCGACCTGCCTGAGCCACAGGCAGAAATCGCGGATCGCGTCTTCCTCGCGCTGGCGCGGGCGGTCGAGCATCAGCTTCAGGCAGAAGTCGTCGGCAAGCCGGGTCGCCTGGGTCAGCTCGGCATCGCTGCGGCAGGGCTCGCCCGGAATCGGCATGGCATCGGTGGGGCAATCGCGGTAGCACAGTGCGACGTAGACCGTCAGCGCGCCCGGCGGCGAGCCCAACTGGCGCCGCACCGCGTCGTCGTGGCTGGCGAGCCAGCCGTTGATGTCCGCGCACTGCGCGCTCGGCACGCAGATCAGCTGGCCTTGCGAGCTCAGCGCCGCGCCAGACTCGACGCGCACGCGCGGCCCCTTGTCGCCGGGCTCCACGCTCACGTCGAGCCCGCGCACGGTGCCATAGCCGATCAGGTCGCGCGCGAGCCACTGGTCGCGGTTCTGGTGATAGGCGAACTCCTGGCGGAAGTCGTCCTCGCCCAACACCATGCCGAGCACATAGTTGACGTGCTTGCTCGGGTCCAGCGCGGCGGCATCCAGGTTCGCCGGTGTGCTATCGCAGCAGCCCATGTTTGCTTCCTCTCATATCGTCAGTCCTGCTTTCCGGCCGCGCCACGCGGGCCGTTTCATCCTGTCTGCCGGCCAGCGCCGCTCAGCACTCGATCGGGTAGCGCATGCCGCCGGGCCGGTCGCCGCGCGGCGCCAGATAGCCCTCGCCGACGTGCTGCACGCCCAGCGTGAACGGCGGCTGCAAGGCGCGCGCGCCGCGATCGACGAGGGTATCGAGCCCAAGCCGCGCCTCGCCGACGCGCAGCAGCGCCCAGTAATAGCCGACGTCGAACGTCGTGTGCGCAGGCTTGGCCAGCTCGACCACGCGCTTCGCCACCGCCAGCCTGCGCGCGAGCGCCGTCGTGTCGGCGTCGAGCAGCGAGGGAATCAGCACGCGAAAGCGATGCGCCAGGCCGTCCATCTTCTTCACCACCGTTTCGAACTGGTACCAGTCGCTGAGCGCGGCGCCGTCGCTGGGCAGGCGCTCGGGCGGCACCAGCTCGTCGAGGCTGTGCCAGTCGCCGCGCCACGCGTCGTTGAGCGGTTTGGCGCGCTGGTAGCGGCGCTTGAGAAAGCCTTGCCACAGGCCGCGCGCGCGCAGCAGCCTGCCGTCGCCCGCTGTGGCCAGGTAGTCGCGCCAGTCACGCGCCTGTCGCTCGCTCTGCCACTGCCCGGCGGGCACCGTGATCTCGTCGAAGCTGGCGTAATGGCCGGCGTGCGCGATGTTGAGCTCGCCCACGTCGCCCTCGTAGCGGTCGGTCAGGAAATGGCGCCAGGCCTGCCCTTCGGCGCCGGCCTCGGGGACGAAGCCGAGCTGCTGCGTGGCGAACCTGGCCCACTGCGTGGCCGCATCGGTATCGGTCGGCGCGATCAGCTCGAAGCGCGCATTGGGCGTGGGCTGGCCGGTCCCAGCCTCGATGAATTTGCGATAGCGCGCCTGCAGGCCCGCGCCAAACTCGGCCGGGGTCCAGCGCCCGGCGGGCTGCACCGGCACGCTGCCGGGATCGAGCGGCTCGCCCCACAGCACGCCGGGCGTGCTGCGCGTGAGGTAGCGCTCGACGATGCGGTAGCGTTGGCGCGACTCCGGCACCTGGCCGGGGGCGGCGAAGGCGGTCTCGTCGAGACAGGCATCGAGCGCGAGCGACAGCGCCATCCGCAAGCCGTGGACGGTGCCGCGCCAGGCGTAGACATCGAGCACATGGTGCAGCAGCAGGCGGCGGCGCCATTCCTCCCAGGCCGGGTCGAGCGCGACCTCGTACCAGCTCGCGAGCCAGTCGAGCGCCTCGGGCGGTGCGCTGCGCCAGTCGAACAGCGTGGCAACCTCGACGATGCGGTCCTCGATCTCGGTCAAGGGCGCCTCGATATTGGCCAGGAAGCGGTCGAGGAAGCTCGCCGATTCGGCATCCTCGCGGTACACCGCCGGCAGGTAGCGTTCGAGGTAGGAAAAGCGCGGATACCATGCCCGCACGGCGCGGATGCGCGGCGTGGCGCGGCTGTTGCCGGTGAGTACCAGCCGCAGTTGCAGGTAGCGGCCACGCGCCGCCTGCAGCAAGGTCTCCCAATGGCCGTAGGCGATGCCGTTGCGCGCGGCGGGCAGCCTGAGCCACGGCAGCTCGGGGCCGCCATTGCGCGGATACGGGTCGGGCTCGCGCCGCCACGGCGCCACGGCGAGCGCCACGCGGTCGTTCGCGCAGCGGCTCCAGATCTCGATGCCGGTCTCGGCCGGCAGCGCGGCGTCGAACACCAGCCGGTGCCACACGCAATCGGGCTCGCCGCCGTCGAAACCGCTGTCGGCCGAGTCGATCTCCGCCCGCCCGGCAAAACGCGGCCGGCTCTGCGCCAGCAGCGGCACCCAGCCCTCGCCGAAGTCGTAATGGGCCACGCCGAGCCGCAGCAGCAGGCCCTTGCCGCCGAAACGGCGCATCGGCAGATAGCTGGCCTCGGGCCGCAGCGAGAACTGCGGCTGATCGAGATGGACATCGAAGGCAAAGCCCTGATTGCCCTCGCTCGACGCGACGATCAGTTGCGGCGGCACATCGCCGCTGGCCGGCAGCAGCACGAAATCATGCGCGTGCAACTCGAACGTCGCCCTCTCCTCGTCCACGATCAGCGCCGCCAGCACTTCGAACGACACCGGCTCGCCGAGCCGCTGGGCAGCTCGATAGCGCTCAATGCGCGAGAAGCGCCCCTCGCCGCGGTCGAGGATCAGCACCGAGCCATCGGGCAGCGCCTCGATCGCGATCGGGTCGCCCGACGCCAGCGGCGAGGCGGCCCAGGCGAGGTCGAAGCCGGCCCCGAAGCGCGGCAAGGGCTCGCGCCGCACGCCGCGTGGCGGCTCGGGCTGGAACTGCGCCTCGGGCGCGGCGTCGGGCGCCGGCTCCGGGCCGCCGGGGCAGACACGCAACTGGCGGTCGATGCCCCAGTAACGGCGGTTGGCGCGGTCGAGCACCCACACGCCGCCGCCGGGGCGCGGCGCCATGTCCCACGGCACGAACGGCACCGCTGCCGGCCAGCGCCACACGGTCGGCGCGCCGCCGCCGAACAGGTCGAACAGCAGCAGGCCGGCGGGGGCGATGCTGCCCGCTATCAGGTAGTGGTCCTCGCTCACGGCCAGGCCGCCGAGCAGCGCCGGCGCCGCCTGTGCGACCTCGACCGGGCCGAAATCGCCGGGCAGCCGCCGCAGCGGCGCCGCATCGACGGGCCAGAAGCGGCTCACGCGGCCGTCGCCGGCCGATTGCACCATGATGCTGCGGCGGTCATCGCCTATCCAGTAGACATTGCCATAGCGATCGGCGCCGGCGCCGCGCCGCTGATCGAGCATGGCCGGGCTGTCCGAGCGCTTGAGGCGGAAGGCGAACAGCTCGGACCTGAGCCGCAGGTCGCCGCAGCGCCAGTCGACCGGCGCCGGCGGCTCGGGTGGCGGCGAGGCGTGCCAGGCATCGGCCAGCGGCATGCCGCCGGCGCGCCAGCGGCCCCAGTCGTCGGCCGTGAGCACCAGGTGGAAGCGGCTGCCGTTGGCATTCATCGTGGCTGTCCTAACATTGCTCGGGCACGAAGGGCACCGGCATCACGCGGGTGCCGCTCGGCACATTGTCGAGCGCGCCGGTCGGCTGGCCGCGCAGCGCGTCGAGCGGCAACGCCGGGCCTGCCTGCACCGCGATGCCGAGCACCTGCGGCAGCTGGATGCCGACGATGGGTACGCTGTCGCCGTCGGCATCGCCATCGCGCGCCAGCAGCAGCTCGTTGACCTGCAACACGCCGTCGACGCGCGCCGCCTCGGCCATCAGCTCGCCCTTGCGCACGGCGGTGCGCAGCGGCCAGCCCTGTTCGGCCTGCGCGGCCGGGTCGAGCGCGGCGGCGGCCAGCGCCGAGGCATAGATCGGCGCAAGGAAATCGAGCAGGCGCTGCTTCACCGCGTCGCGCACCTCGGATACCGCATGGCTCGCCTTGACGTCGATGCCGAGACTGAGCCAGATCGGCACATACACCGGGCCGCGCAGCACCAGCTCGGTGGTCACCAGCCGGCGCGGGTCGAGCCAGGCGCACAGCGCGTTGATGAACAGCCGGTCGGGCTCGGGTGCCGCCGGGTGCAGCGGGTCGTGGCTCGGCAGCACCAGCAGCGTGACCACACCGGGCGCGTCGCCGGGCTCGTTCGGCGACAGCTCGGGGTGGAAGGCCGGCAGCACCTCGATGCGGCCGATGTCCACGCCGGGCGCGCGGCGCGCGAGGGTGGCGAAATCGGCGGAGCTCACCAGCCGCTCGCGGTGCTGCAGATAGCGCGCGATCTGCTTTTCACCGTCGGCCACCGTCTCGGCATCGGCCCCGCCCCAGCTGCGGATCGGGTTGACCACGACGATGCCGGCCGGCAAGGCCGGGCCGTTGTTGAGCGCACCGCGCGCGACATTGCCGGCGGCACCGACGCAGGCATCGTAGGAGACGGCCAGGCTGGCGTTCTCGGGTGGCCGCTTGCCATAGCGCACGCCGTCGCCAAAGCGCAACACGCCGGCCTCGTAGTCGGCGACGAACACCTCGACCGGCCTGGACGGCGCCGGCGGCGTGCCGGGCGGCACCTTCCAGTCCGGCTGCGGCACTTCAGGGCCAGCCGCGAGCAGGTCGTCGATCTCCTGCCAGGGCGCGTCGCTGCCCGCCACGCGCAGCGTGATCGAGCCGCGCACCACGGGCTGCCGTGCGAGCTGGCGCGTCTGGTCGGGCTGGCCGTTGCCGGGCGTCAGCACCTCGTTGTTGACGCGGATGCGCTGGCTCACCGTCACCGCGTTGATGCCGGCCCACAGCAGCTGGATCTGCGCCCCCGCCACGGCGCGCACGCGCAGCCAGGTCACGAGCCGCGCATCGAGCTTGGGGTCGTCCAGCATCGGCGGAAAGTCGCCGACGCCGGCTTCGAGCGGATCGAGGTTGTCCCACAGCTGCAGGCCGTCGGCCTCGGGCAGCGTGAGTTCGACCACGCCGGGCCCGGACGTGACATCGCCGAGCGGCCTCGGCTCGCGCCCGGCGTAGCGGGCCGTGGGCGTCGCGTCGGGCGTCACCACCGGCAGCTCGAAGCGCAGCAGCTGGCTCACATCGGGCTGGCGATCGGCGTTCGGCGCCAGGCTGCGCCGCGCGTTGTCGAGCACCGGCGCGAGCCCGAGGCTCAGCGTCTTGCCCGCAAGCGCCTTGCGCAAGGCCGGCAGGTCGGCGCCAGCCGGCCCGAGCAGCGCGATCCACAGCGAGGCGTCGACGGCGTCGCGCGCGAGGTCGATGCCGTCGGGCTCCTGCACGGTCAGCGGCACGGCTTCGTACAGGCTCACGTCGAAGTTCGCCGGCGGGTCCTGGTCCTTGTACGACGCATACAGCAGCTTGTAGTACTGCTGGGTGGCCGCGTCGGGCGCCACCGCGCGCTTGTAGTAGACCAGCGCGTCGAGCGGCAGCACATCGAGCCCGTGCTCGGTGCGGAACGGCACCGCGCCGGCACGCAGTTCGAGGTCGGCGTTCAGCGTGATCACGCCGGCCACGCCGCTCTGGTTGCCCAGCGTGACGATGCCGCGCGCCGCGTTGCCGGGCGCCAGCGGCACGCCGAGCAGCTGCAGGAACTTGCGGCGGTTGCGCTCGGGCACCTGGTCGGCGCGGTAGAGAATGCTCTCGTGCAGGAAGGCGAACAGCTCCAGCAGCGTGCGGCCGGGGTCGCTCGGGCCGCTGTTGGTCCACTCCGGCGTGTGCACCGGAATCCGCGCCAGCATGTCGTTGAGCAATTGCTGGTAGCGGCGCGGGTCGAGCGGCGGCAGGGTCAGGGGCATCAGCGCGCTCCCAGTGTCACGCCCACGCTGAGCCGTTCACGCTGCTGCGTGGCGACCAGCGTGTAGCTGATGGTGGCGATGGCGGTCTCGGCATCCTGCGGGTGCGCCGCCACCTCGACGCCCTGCACGCGGATGCGCGGCTCGAAGGCCGTCAGCGCATCCCGGATGCGGTCGGCGATGGCGACGTGGGTGGCGGCGATATTGGGCTCGAACAGGAAGCGCCCGAGCCCGGCGCCGAAATCGGGCCGGTACAGGCGCTCGCCCGGCTCGGTCATCAGGATGATGCGGATCGCCTCGCGGATGTTGTCCTCCCCGCTCGACCAGCACATATGGCCATCCGCGCCGACGCGCGGCGGGAAGCCGACACCTTGTCCGAACAGCCGGGCCTGATCCATGTGCGGCTCCTATCGTTTCGCCTTGAGCCCCGGCACCGGGAAGCAGGTGATGAACCACGGCAGCCAGCGGAAGATCAGGTCGAGCAGGCTCACCATGATGATCAGCAGGATGAAGGCGCAGATCGTGATGATCGGGATCGACAGCGAGCAGATCATGCCGAGCGCCAGTTGCGGGTCCTTGCCGGTGCAGGGGCCGCCGTCCGCACCGCCCAGGTCCTTGTGGAAGGGCCACGGCAGCACCGACATCACCAGGTCGCCGAAGCTCAGGCCCTTGGCGCGCTGCACCTGGCCGCACAGCACGTTGGAGATCTCGAAGGCGGTGTTCTTGTGAAACTTGCTGAAGCCCGCCGGCGTGGTGTCGAACGGCAGCGCGATGCGGATCGGCCGCGCCGGAGCATCCGGATCGTAGAAGCTGGCGAGCTTGAACGGCTCGGTCGGCGCGCTGACGATGTGCGGATGGATGGGCGCGCAGTGCGGGCGCGACAGCACGCAGCGGATCACGAACCAGCCATCGCGGAAATCGAGCCGGCGCTCGGCCGCGGCCGGCACGGCGGGCGCCGCCGGCGCGCTGGCGAGCGGCAGGCGGCGCACGATCAGCGCCAGCAGCTTGTCGATGCTCTCGACGCGATCGCGGATCGCGCTCTCGCCGCCGGTGCCCTCCTGCACCGCACCGCCCTGCTGCACATCCGCCTGGTCGCCTGGGCCCAGCGGGGGCACGTTGCTGGACACCGGCTGCCACGGCAGCATCGGGTCGGCGAGCGGGAACAGGAAGCCGGGCCAGCCGGCGCTGGACGCGCTGCGCCTGAAGCTCGTCGTGGCCTTGTCGAGACGGTTGCGCGGCGTATCGGCGGCCGGGTCGGGCTCGCCGCTCACCGGCTCGCCCGCGGTGATGGCCTGCAGCGCCTGGCGCAGCGTGCGTTTGACCGCGCTGGCCGGGTAGGCCGGGGTCGCCAGCTGCGCCGCATCGGCATCGCTGAACACGGTGTTTTCAAGCACGGCGTACAGGGGGTCGGCGGGGTCGAGCGCGGTGCTGCCCGCGATCAGCGCCCAGTCGGCGGGCAGATACAGCTTGAGGAAATCCGCCAGCGCCAGCAGCGTGAGCCAGGAGCCATGCTGAAGCTGGTCGCGCGCCTCGTTGACGATGTTGAGCTTGAGCACCGCCGGGTCCTGATCGTCGGCCTTGGCGTTCTGCGGATCGTCGCGCAGCCGCCTCGTCTTGTAGGCGCTCTCGACCAGCCGTTTCCACGGCTCCGTCACCTGCATCCTGAGCGCGGCCATGCGCGCGGTGCGCGGGCTGGCGCCGGTGCTCTGCGCCACGCCGTTGCCGCCGACATCGAGCTTGCGCCCGCCGAGGTACTGCTCGCGCCGCCCCACCGGCACCAGCCCGGCCAGCATGGTGCGGCGGTGGCCGTTAGGCTCGGCGAAATTCAGCGGGAACAAGGGCAGCAGTTCTTCGCCGGCGGCCTGCGTCAGCACGCCGCTGTCCTGCCGGTGGCGGCCGAGCTTCTGCCAGCCCGGCCCCTGCGGCGTGCTCACCCAGGCGTATTCCTCCCAGCTGTCGAGATCGAGCGCCGGCAAGGCATCGCTCGCCGTCAGCGGGGTAGCGGGCATCAGCCGGCGCAGCACGAAGCCGGTCTGCTCCGCCTTGGCGTTGTCGGGCAGGTGGTCGGGAAAGCCCGGCCGCTGGCACACCAGCGAGGCCGTCACCAGGTAGTAGCGCTGGTGCGCCGGCTGGTAGAGCTTGAGCGGCGGCGTGGCGAGCGGCGCCGGCAGCGTGGCCGGCGGGGTCTGCGCGAGCAGGCTGCCGCCGATGCCGAGCCGGGCCAGCGCGCGCGTCTTCAGCGTGCGGGCGCGCTGCGCGAGCGGGCGCGGCGCCGCCAGCAGCTGTTCGCGCCCGGCCTGCTGCGGCTCGCCGCGCCAGGTCTCGTGCCGCGCGCGGTACTGGCCGACCTGGGCCGGATCGCGCGCGAGCACCGCGAACAGCTCCTCCATGAACTGGTCGCTGGCGAAGCGCAGCAGCGCCGGCTGCGCGATGGCACCGGCAAGGCCGCTGCCCTGGTCGCGCACCGAGGGCCACAGCGGTGCGGGGGTGATCCAGTCGAGTAGGTGGGCCATGTTGTCCCTCACCAGATATTGCCGGCGCCCGGCGTGTAGGTGGCGGCGATGATGGTGTTGGTGATGACCGTGTCGGCCTGCACCACGCCGCTGAATTTCGACATGCCGGCATCCACCGTCACCATGCCCGCCGACACCGCCACCTGCGAGGCGTTGACGGTGACCTTGGCCGAGGCGGTGATGGTGATGCCGGCGCTCTCCAGCTTGATCGAGTTGCCGTTGCTGTCGACGATCTCGACCACGCCGGGACCGTCCTTGAGCGATACCTTCTGCCCGCCCGGCGTTTCGAGGATCAGCTTTTCCTGGCCGTCCTGGTCGTCGAGCGTCACCTTGACGCCGTTGCGCGAGCAGATCTGCTTGAGGTAGTTGTTGCCCGAGCCGTCCATGCTCTGCGGCGGGCTGTCGCTGCCGTTCCACAGGCCGCCGACGACATAGGGGCGGTTCACGTCGCCCTGCTCGAAGGCGACCAGCACCTCGTCGTTGACGTCGGGCACGAACCAGCTGCCGCGGTTGTTGCCGCCCATCAGCGTCGCCAGCCGCGCCCAGGCCTCGTAGGCATCCGTGCCGCCATCGGGCGACCACGGCAGCTTGACCTTGACGCGGCCCTGGCTGTCCGGGTCCTTGATGTCCGTCACCAGCGCCGGGCACACGCCATACCAGTGCCCGCCAAAGCCGGCCGGGACGCGGCTTTCCATCAGCGCGGCGAGTTCGGACGATTGCGCGGGATGCATGGCAATCTCCTCAGGGCTTGCCCAGCGCGGCGCGCTCGGCGGTGAATTCGCTGCGGATGCCGCGCACCAGGTCGAACAGGTGGCGCACCGCGACCAGCGTGTACTTGCCGTTGAACAAGGGCCCCAGGCCCTGCAGCTCGACGCGGGCGCCCACCCTCATGCGCGAGTCGGCCTGGGCCGTGCCGCGCCCCACCACGAAGCGCCGCGCCATCAGCCGGAACAGCGCCTCGGCCTGCGCATGCGCCTCGTCCGAACTGCGCGGCGCCAGGTGGCTGAGCACCTCGGCACGCGCGCCGAGCGCTGATTGCAGGATGGACGGCCCGCCGTCGCCGCCGTCGAGCTCGCCGCTGATCGCAGCGTCGTCGGCGTCCTCCTTGATCGCCTGCTTGCCGGCGACATCCCAGCCGCCGACGGTGAGCTTGCTGCGCTGGTGCGCCAGATCGGCCAGCACCGAGAACTCGCGCAGCTCGGCCCCCCAGGTCAGCTTGAACGGCGCCCCGCCACCGGCGCGGCCGCTGCGCGGCTTGAGGTTGAGCGTGCTGCCCTCGACCCACAGCTCGCCGCCCATCAGCCGGGCCCGTTCGCGCAGGAAGGCCAGGTCGCTCTGGTTCACCTGCGCCAGCAGCTTGTGCGTCGGCCCGCTCAGCTGCACCTGCGGCGTCAGGCCGTGATCCTGCGCGATGCGCTGCGCCACGTCGGCGTCGCTCATATCAGCGAAACTGCGCGTGCGGCGCGTCATGCGCAGGTCCTGCAGCCTGTCCTCGGCCAGCACCGCGAGCCGCGGCGGCTGGCCCTCGGGGAACACGCCTTCGAGCGCGGTGATGCGGCCGTCGAACAGCGTCCCGCCGGCGAGGCGGATCACCAGCGGCTTGCCGAAATCGAGCATGGCGCGGTCGAAATACAGGAAGCCCAGCCCACCCTGCCGCGCGCCCCAGTTGCCAAACTCGGCCTCGCAGCGGTAGACGCCGTTGACATCCTCGCTGACGGCGAGCGACATCAGCCCCGCCGCCAGATCGGCATTCTCGCGGCCATCGACGACGATGGCCGGCCGCGCCGCGTAGATCGCGTTGTCGTTCAGTGCGCCCATGTGCGCAGGGCCCTCTCGGCTTGTTGCTCGATCACCCGCTCGATCGCGTGCGGCGTCACCGACGGCTGCTCGCTCGGTGCGGCGTCAGCCGACTCGGCCGGCACGGGTGGCGGCGGCTCGGTGATGACTTCGAATTCGTTGATGACGACGGGCATCCGCTCAGTCCTTGGTTTGTTTCGTCAGCGAATGGCTGGGCACGCTCAGCGGCTAGGCCCTAGCCCTTCGGCAGGTTCAAATTCAAATCGACCAGCTGCCCCGGCAGCAGCCGCCGCGGGTTCTCGATGCCGTTGGCCGCGGCGATGGCCTGCCAGTCCGCCGCCTTGCCGATGGCCGCCGCCATGCCCTGCAGCGTGGCGCCAGCACTGGCCGCCGACAGTGGCGTGGCGCCGGGCAGGCTGGGCGCGCCGGGGGCGCCGAACTCGGCCTTCAGTATCTTCTGCTGCGACATTGCCAGGCTGATGTTGGCGCGCAGCGGCTTGCCCTCGGGCGAGAAGAATTCGAGCGTCTCCTCGATCGAATCGATGAGCCCATCGAACTTGAACGAGCCCCAGCTGAAGCGCACGCCCGGCGGCACGAAGCGCGTACTGTCCTTGCCGTCCTGTTTCGGCGTCATGAAATAGATCACCTCCTGCGTCAGCCGGCGCACGTCGTCGACGCGGTGGCGCGGCTCGATCGCGGCGGTGACGTCGAACCACAGGCTCAGCGCGAGCTTGGTGGTGCCGGCACCGACGAACTGGCGCCCCGAGGTGCCCTGCCCCTGGTCGCCCTTGGCGCTCTGCTGCTCGGTCTTGGCCTGGTTGGCAAAGCTGACCTTGAGCGTTTCGGGGTTGAACTGCACGCCGACGCGCTTACCCTTGAGGTCGATGTCCTTCAGGTCGGCGGTCAGTTCGATCAGTTCGGCCTTGGCAAGCTCGGGCATGCTTGGTTCTCCTCAGGGCTGGCGCCATTCGAGCGATTCGTAGGCCAGCTGCAGTTCTTCGACGGCCAGGAGGCCATCCTTGGCGTTGAGCGCGGGTGCCTTGAGCTTGATCGGCAGGCAGCGCGTCAGCACGAAGCGCGCCGTAGGCGCGTGCGAGGCGTCGAACAGCACCACCTCGGCGCTCGCGCGCAGCGACGGGTTGCTGCGCGTGTCGTTGATCCACTGCCACATGTCGAAGCCCTCGGTGAGGCCGCGCTTCAAGGTCAGCTGGCCGAACGCCAGGCCGCCGGCCAGGCGGATCTGCCGGCCGTTGTTGCCGCCCTCGCGGATGGTCTTGACCTCCACCGTCATCTCGAGTCCGTCGCACTCGGTGAAGGCGGCGCCGGCGAGTGGCGTCGGCCTGTCGTCGCGCGTGATCTCGACGCTGAAATTGAAGGCGGTGAACGGCGCGGCCATCAGTGCACCTCGCTCGTCAGCAGGCGGTCGCCGAGCTGCACCAGGCGCACCGACAGGAAGGCCAGCGGTATCGCCGGCGCGACCTTGAGCTCGACGAAGAAACGGCCGTTGTCGAGGTCGTGCGCGGTATTGGGCGGCAGCCCGACATTGACCTGATAGGCCTGGTTCGCAGCCACGCCGGCAAACGCGCCACGGCGGAACAGCTCATTCATCAGCGCCTCGAAGCCGCGCGCCACGCTGCGGCGAAACGTGTCGGACAAGGGCTCGAACACGTAATGGCTGCCGCGCTGCAGCGCAACGCGGCGCAAGAGGCTGATCAGCCGCCGCACATTGATCGGCCGCCAGTCGGGGTCGAGGCTCAGCGTGTCGGCGGCGAGCGCGAGAAAGCCGCGCGCCTCCTGCCGCAGCAGGTTGACCTGCGCGTTCAGCAGCGCCTGGCGCGATTCTGCCGGCAGCGACGGATCGAGCGCGACGACATCGCGCAGCACGATATTGGCCGGCGCGATCCACGCACCACGCTCGGCGGCGCGCAGCGCGAGCTGGGCCAGCGCCAGGCCGTCGGGCGGCGCGGCGACGGGCCGCTGTGCGTCGTGCGACAGCGCCCACGGGTGGTAGAGCGCGCCGAAGCTCAGCGCGGCGGCCTCGGTGCCGCCGAGAAAACGCGGGTCGAAACCGTCGCCGGCCCGCCGCAGCAGGCTGGCATGGCCGATCGCCTGCGCCTCCCGGTAATGCCGCGGCAACGACAGGCTGGCAAAGAAATCGCCACGCCCGGCGCCGAGCCGCAGCAGGGCGATATGCACGGTGCGCAGCGCGCTGTCGTCGTAGTCGGCCGGCGGCTCGAACACCGCATCGGCCAAGGCGCCGATGTGAACCGCCACGGGCGCGGACCAGTGGCTGCCGTTGATGCCGGACAGCGCCCGCACGCGATAGTAGTAGTCGCCCACCGGCCGGCCGTAGAACGTGGCCTGGCGCGCCTCACCGCGATACACCTCGCGCGCGTCGCCGAAATCGGGGCGGTTCGCCTCCTGCAGCACGAAGCTCAGCCTGTCCTCGGGCTGCGACCAGCTCACCGTCAGCGTGCCCAGCGCATCGGGCGGTGTGGCCGCCAGCCCCGGCGGCGCGATGACGCGGATCGCGCAGTCCAGGAACGGCCCGGACGGCGGTGCGTCGATCAGCGGCAACGGCGACGGCAAGGGGCAGGCGGCATCGTGCCACCATTCGGGGTGCGCGATCAGCGGCGCATCGAGCGGCGGCACGGCTGCCGGCGGCGCCTGCATCCGCCAGCGGCGGTGTACCGCGTCGGGCACGGCGATCAGCGTCGCTTCGTCGATGATCGCCGAGTCGGCCCAGCCGAGCGCCGCGTGCAGGCCCCGCAGCGCGCGCGGCGCGGGGTCGAGGTAGCGCAGCCGGTCGGCCTCGCTCATCAGGCGCTCGCTGCTCACGCCGGCGAGATCGCGGTCGAGGAACAGGCTGGCATCAAAGCTGGCCAGCCCGTTGCGGGCAAGCGCCGAGCCGCCCTGCCGCACCGCGCCGAGCGGCGCGCTGAACAGCGCCGGCACGGCCAGCGGCAGGCACAGCGTGCGTTGCTTCTCGGCGCCGGCCAGCGCAAAACGCGGCAGGCCCGTTGCTGGCGGGTCGCCACGGTAGTATTCGTCGTCGCTCGGCAGGTCGTTCCAGTAGCGCGCATGGCCGTCGGCGAGGCCGAGGCCGGCCAGCGTGACGGCCTGGCCACCAAGCTCGGCGCGCAGGGTCAGGCTCAGCACGCTGGCTGCCGTTGCCGCCTGGCTCGCGCGCAGCAGCGCGACCGCATCATCCATGTGCAGGCGCCGCCACATCGTGCCGCTCACCCGCACCCAGCCGCCATCGAGCGCCACCTGTTCGACGGCGCACCACCAGTGTTCGCCGCCGGCATCGAAACGCAGCCAGGCGCCGATGCCCGGCGCCCGCTCGGGCGGCAGCCTGAGCCGCAGCGCCGCACGCCCTGCGCCATCGAGCGCCGCATCGAGCCACGCCGCAGCACGCCGGGCCAGCGGATGAAGGTAGCCGAAGGCCGGCAGCAGGCCGCGTCCGGCTGCCGGCACGCGCGCCGCGCTGTAGACCCAGGCCCGCCCCGGCAGTCCACCCAGCGGCGGGCTGGACTGCGCCATGCGCTCGAACGCGAGCCGGTGCCCGAGCCGCGCGCGCAGCTGCCCCGCCGCGCCATCGAGCGCGACGACCGCGGCCAGCACCACCACGCCGCGCGCCTCGTCGCGCAGGCACACCACATCGCCGACGACCGGCAGGGCCTGCCCCGCGCCGAGCTTGAGCCAGCGTTCGCCGTCCCACGGGTCGGCCAGCGGCAGATGGCGCTCGCTCAAGGCCGAGCGCAACCTGAGCGCGTCGGAATACGCCCCCCTGGCGCTGGCCCGCGCAAACGCCGGCGCCACCGCGCGCACCTGGCCGACGCGGTCGAAACGCGCCAGCAACAGGCCGGGGACCGGAAAATAGTTGTAGCTCGCGCCCTCGCCCGCGACGCGGATGATCCAGCAGCGGCGCCCGCCGTTGGCGAAATACTGGCGCACCGCCGGGCCGAGCAGCGAATACTGCAGCTCGTCGCGCGTGTCGTCCCAGGCCAGCGGCACATCGTCGCCGAATACCGCGCGGAAGGCGGCCAGGCTCTCCACCGCCACCGGCCAGTCGAGCGGGCCGCTCGCGGCAAAGCCTGCGAACACCGCCACGTCCATGCGCGGCAGCGGGTCGTCGAGCGATGCCGGCTGCGTCTCGAAACGCACGCCGGGCAAGGGCCGCAGCGCCAATTCGCTCATCTCACGAGAGCTCCAGCCGCTCGTAGGCGAGCACCAGCTCCTCCATCGCCACGTCGTTGCCCTTGGCGTTGAGCGGGCCATAGGTGAGCTTGAGCGCGCGCGCGTTCTTGAGGTTCCAGGTCATCACCGGCTGGTCGTTGCTGCGGTCTTCGCTATAGAGCTGGATGCTGACCGACTTGAGCGCGCTGGCCTTGCCGGTGCGCACCTCGTCTATCCATTCGAACAGCGCCGTGGTGCCGAGAATGCCGCGCTTGAGCGTGACGTCGGCCGCCTTGTTGAGGCCGGACAGCTTGCGCACATTGTTGTCCTTGTCGTTGCCGTGGCGGTATTCGGTGACGGCCACCTCGGTGCCGATGCCGCTGATCTCCTGAAAGCCGCCGACATCGCGGTTGTCGATCTGCACCTGGAAGTTGAACTGCATGTAGGGCCGGTTTTCGCGTGGGGTGGGCATGGTGCACTCCTTGCTCGATCAGGATTTGCGGTCGGCCGTCCACTGGCCGATGCGGAAGATCACGAACTCGGCCGGCCGCAGCGGCGCGACGCCGATCAGGCAGACCAGGCGGCCGTTGTCGAGGTCGTTCTGGGTCATGGTCGAGCGGTCGCAGCGCACGAAGAAGGCCTTGTCCGCGGTCTCGCCCAGCAGTGCGCCATTGCTCCACTCGTTGAACAGGAAATCCTTGATCGTCTCGCGCACATTGGCCCACAGCCGCTCGCCGTTGGGCTCGAAGACGGCCCACTGCGTGCCGAGGTCGATCGAGCGTTCGAGATAGGCGAAATAGCGGCGCAGGTTGACGTATTTCCATTCCGGGTCCGAGCTGATCGTGCGTGCGCCCCACAGCCGGTAGCCGCGCCCCTCGAAGAAGCGGAAACAGTTGACACCCTCGGGGTTGAGCACCTCCTGCTGCGCCTTGTTGAGCATGGTCTCGAAGCCCAGCGCCAGCGTCACCACCTCGTTCGCCGGCGCCTTGTAGACGGCCCGCTCGATGTCGTTGCGCGCGTAGATGCCGGCGACAAAGCCGGACGGCGGCATGGCCACCTCGCGCCGCGTCACCGGGTCGAGAATCTTCACCCACGGGTAATACAGCGCGGCGTACTTGGAGTCGTACTGCGCGCGCAAGGCCCGCACGTCGGCGATGGTCTGGCCATCGCCGCAGTCGAGCACGGCGATGCGGTAGCGCATGCGTTCGGCGTGGCTGATCAGCAGGCTGATGATGGTCGCCGCGTTGTCGCGGTAATCACCCTCGTAGCCAAAGGTGGAGCCCGGTGCGGCGACGATCGAGATGTCCTCGATTGCTTCGAGCGACTTGAGGCCGGTCTTGAACGGGCTGTCGTCGGGCGCGGTACCTTCGTAGGCATCGAAGCCGGGGCGCACGCCATCGTTACCGCCATCAAGCACGTAATCGACCGAGCGGTCGGCATCGGGCGAGCCCGGCTGCGCCAGCGAGGACAGCAGGCTGCTCTTGGCGGCAAAAAAGGCCTGCAGCGCCTGAATGCCGTTGCCGACATCGGTGCCTTCATGCGCATCGCCGGGGTTGAGCAGTGCGCGGCCGCGCTCGACCACCACCGGCAGCCGCCGCGCCAGCGACAGACTCGCCGGCCGTGCGGCAAACACGTCGAACACCGAGTCGGGCTGGCCGGCACGCGTATGGTCGGGGTCGAGCGGCAGGCCGGACCAGGTCTGCGGCGGCTGGTCGCTGTCCTCGTCGGGGAAGACGGTGATGCTCAGGCTCAGCACGCGCACCTTGTCGCGGAAGGCCGGGTTGGCGTGGTAAGCCAGGTCGGCCAGCGTCACGGTGGCGGGCGGGCTGCTCAGGCTGGTGCCGGAGAGCGGATTGGTGAACTGCCAGATCGGCTCGCGCGTGGTCGGGTCGAGCGCGTTCCCGGCCAGATAGAAATCGCCAGGCTCCGGCGTGCCCGCTGCCGGCGGCGAACCGAGCGGCGAGGCGTTGTTGATGTTGCTGATCCACACCACGTCGCCGGGCAGCAGGCCGTTCAGCGTCTTGACGCGCTGGCTGCTGTCGTTCGGGTCGGGCTGCTCGCCGAGGATGTTCTGCGACAGGCTCAACGTCAGCCGCACCCGCATCGCGCCCGAGCTGCCGGGAAAGCGCGCGCGCACGCGCACCGTGCGGCGTACCGCGGCGTTGGTGGCGGGGCGCTGGCCATCGGTGGTGAGCCAGGCATCGGCATAGCCGTCGTCGGTGGACGAGACCGACGCAAACACGCGCGACACGTAGAGCCGCTTGCCGCCCTGCTCGAAGAACGCACGCACCGCGTGCCACATGTAGTTGTGCATCGCCGGCGCGCCATCGAAGCGCAACTGCTGCCGGTCGCCATACATGCGTTCGAACTCGCCGAGGCTCGTCACGACCTCGGGTTCGATGTCGATCGGGCCGTAGCGCGTGGGGCCGACAAAGCCGGTGGTGGTGGTGCTCACCCCTTCGATCGACTTGGCGCGGAACGAGGTCTCCTCGACGTAGACGCCAGGGGCCAGGTATTCGGGCATGGTGCTCTCCTCTGTTCAAAAGAGCCCCTCTCAGCGGGCCCAAACTTGCCAGCTTGCGGCCGGGCGATGCCTGCGCGCCCCGTGCACTCACATGCACGGCGGCCGCTGTGCGCCAGCCTGCCCCAATCTGCCCACAGCACGAGCCCACTGAGATGGGCTCCTTGTCCGGCGCACCCGGCGTCAGGTGCGTTGCAGGTACAGCCAGGAAGAACCCGCGGTCGCCAGCACGCGCTCACGACCAAACTCCACGGTGATCGCGCCCAGCGCCGCCAGCGGCGAGACCGTCGCCAGCGGTACGGCGGCGCGCTGCCCCAGCATGGCGCCACAGTCGGGCGCGGTGGCGGCGGCAAGGCTCGCGTCGTAGCGCACCGCCAGCTCCACCGTCCAGCTGAACATCGGCGCCCCGCCCGGCGGCGAGGCCGGCGGCGACAGCACCGGCGGCCGCTCCGGCTCGGGGTAGGCGAACATCAGCTGCAGCGCCCCGTTCGCGTCGGCCACGCCGCGCCCGATCACCTCGCTGCGGTAACGTGCCTCGACCACCGCCCAGGCCGCCGGGCTGTCGCTATGTGCATCTCGCAGCTGGGCGCGCATCACCGCGAGCGGATACGGTTTGGGCCGCACCGGCGACGGATAGAGCGGGATCGCCCGGCCGGCCGGCGGCAACGACAGCAGGCAGTCGGGCATGAACAGCCCCTTCTGCGGCAGCCGCGCGGGAAAACGCTGCGGCAGGAAACGCCCCATGCGGTCGCCGACCTCGATCAGGTAGTCGCGCGTCGGCATCGGCTGCCGCCAGAAATCCGCATCGCCGCTGCCCGCGAGCCGCCCCGGCATGCCCGGCAGGCGGTGCAGCATGAACACGCCGCTGCTGTTCGCATGCGCCTTCGACACGAGCTCGGGCTCGGCCAGCAGCGTCACGGTCACATCGAGCCCCATCTTGATCGGCGCCAGCGTCAGCGCATCGCAGAACGTCACGCCGAACGGCGCCACCCACGACACATGATCGGGTGACAACGGATCCGCCAATACCCCGCTCATTGCGTGAACCCCACGTCGAAGGCGCGCGTCTGCACCGGGCCGGCCTCATCCACCGAGATCGTCGAATCGAGCTCCACCAGCCGCGTGATGTAGGTCAGCGGCGTCTGCATGCGCGGGGTGAACTTGTCCCACAGCCCCAGGTAATCGGCGATCGGCATCGTGTCGAACACCAGCTCGACGGCCTCGTCGTCGCGGAAGGTGTCGGGCTCGGGCATGTAGGAGTTGATCACCGAGGCCGGCAGCACGGCGCGGTCCTCGATGAAGCGCGCGGCCCAGCCGAGCAGGCGCTGCTGGCGCTCGCCGTCGGCGGCCCAGGGCGTCAGCATGTAATGCAGGTCCACCGGCAGCGAGGGCCGCCACAGCCGCCCGTCCGCCGTGCGGCGCAGCGGCAGGTTGCGGCCGATGGTGTTGAGCGCCACCCGGTAGAGGCATAGCGAAAAGCCCTCCGCCATGGGCTCGGCAAACTGGGCGGTGGTATAGAGCTCGAATCGGGGGCTCAGCAGGAGCGCACGCGGATAGTGCTCCTGAATCAAGCCCAGCACGGCTTTGCTGACAGCCGCGGCTGCATTGAAGGTCGCCATAACGCTCGTCGTGAGGGTGGTATCGAGACTGGATTGGCAAGCTCCGTGCCATGCCGCGCAAGGCCTGCAAACGCCTGAATTCACAGGGCTATGGCGGCAGGCGGATACAGCAGGTGGGCTGGCGTGGCCCCACCCGCCGCCGGCCTGCCCGCCACAAACACCTGATTTGACTGGCCTGGTCGCAAGCTGGCGGGCGAATCGGCATGGGTCAAAACTGCCTCATCCGTGCGATTGGCCCGCTTCTTGCATGACAGGTGGATAGCCATTCGCCAAATCGCTTCGTCACGCCGGGTGGCGGCGCTGCAAAAGCCCGCCAGGCAAGGGTCGCAGCAGCCGGGGCTGCAGGTGCGGCAATCGTGCCATGCACCAATACGGGCAATCCGCAGGGCACACCGCACCAGAGGTGCAAGCTGGGCAGGCTGACATCAGGAGGTAACACAAACACGCAACCTTGATCACGCTGCCGTCACGCCGGACGGCCCCTTGCAGACTCAATCAGGAATCAGGAGGCATCATGCTAGCGAAACCCGGAAAATCCCCCTGGAGCACGCTCCCGTCCCGCATCGAGCGCAGGCTGTTCAGCACCAGCCACACCCTGATCGCCCCGCGCGACCCCCGCCGTGGGCGCCTGTGGCAGAGCCTGCTGGCGACCGTGCAATCGAGCTGGCCCATGCTGCTGGCGATGGCCTGGCTGGCGGCAGCCATGGCCGGCAGCGACTAGCCGCCCAGATCGGCCAAGTGCAGGCAGGCCCGGGCCGGCCTGTGCGCAATGGCGCCTGTCAACGTGATCCGCCGCGCCAGCCGAGGCCACCGCTAGCTGCCACGGCCCCCCCCGGGCCGCCCTCGCCGCACCGCGCTGGCCGGCCCACCCGGCAGCCGTTAGAATGCGCCGCACCGGTGCATCTGCCGCCATATCGTTGGGCTGTCATACGCATGCAACGTGATAGACACGATAATTCAACAGTTTGCCGCCAACGAGGACTCTCAATGAATGCCGCCCGAAAAATACGCAAATACCTGACCAGGCAGGGCGAGAACGACAGCCTGCGGGTATTGCTCGAACTTGCACACGCGCTGGACGGCAAGCAGCACTTCGCGCTCGAACGGCTCTACGAGCTCGATTCGGAATACTTCGAACTGGGGCTGGAGCTGATGCGCGACTGGCGGCTCGATCGCCACCGTCTCGCACGCGGCAAGCTGGTGTCGCTGCTGTCGCCGACGGCAAGTGAAGCCGACGAGCGCGACGCCGGCGCCTGAGCGCCTGCCGGCGAGCACGTCCACCCGGCCCGGTTTCACACCATCTCGTCACGCCGCATCCAGCCAACCGCGATCAGCACTCCAGCGTCACGGCGTGGTAGCTGCCCTTGATATACTGGGTGACGTATTCGCCCTTCGAGTCGGCTGCCATCAGCTCATCGAATACCATCGGCGGCACCTGCAGGTAGCGGCAGAGGCCGCCGTCGAGGTAGCGCACCTCGAGCGTATGGGTCTCCGGATCGTACCCGACCGACTCGACATAGCTGGATTTGACTGCATCCCGTTCCATCCGCATCCCTTTCCCGTGTTGGTGTCTGCATGAAGTCGGCAAGGGGGCGTTCGCCGCCTTGCCCTCCGCTACATCCTAGGCCGAAATCGTGACAGATACGAGATCGCGGCCCGGCCTACAGCCCGCGCCACCGGCGATCCCGCCGCATCACCCGCTGGCGCGGACGGCACATCGCAACTATCGCCACGGCGCGGCCTGCCGGCGGCAATGAAAAAGGGCTCCTTCTGGAGCCCCTTTCATGCTTGCCGCGAACCAACGGCCACCATCGGGTGGCCGGGCTCTGCGCTTAGCCTTCAGACTTGGCCGCGCGCTTGCGCTCGTGTTCCTGCAGGTGGCGCTTGCGCAGACGGATGTTCTGCGGCGTGATTTCGACCAGTTCGTCGTCATCGATGAATTCGATCGCCGATTCCAGCGTCAGCTTGACCGGCGTCGTCAGACGAACCGCCTCATCGGTGCCCGATGCGCGCACGTTGGTCAGCTTCTTGCCCTTGATCGGGTTCACGACCAGATCGTTGTCGCGGCTGTGAATGCCGATGATCATGCCTTCATACAGCTTCTCGCCCGGGCTCACGAACATACGGCCGCGGTCTTCCAGGTTCCACAATGCGTAAGCAACCGCTTCACCGTTTTCCTGGCTGATCAGCACGCCGTTGTGGCGGCCCGGGATGTCTGCCTTGACCGGACCATATTCGTCGAACACGTGCGCCATGATGCCGGTGCCACGCGTCATGGTCAGGAATTCACCCTGGAAGCCGATCAGGCCACGCGCCGGAATCTTGTACTCGATGCGGGTACGGCCATTGCTGTCGCTGACCATGTCGACCATTTCGCCACGGCGACGCCCCAGTTCTTCCATCACAGCGCCCTGGTTTGCCTCTTCGACATCGACCGTCAGCATTTCGTACGGCTCGCACTTCTCGCCGTCGATGTCCTTCATCACCACGCGCGGCTTCGAAACCGACAGCTCGTAGCCTTCGCGACGCATGTTTTCCAGCAGGATGGTCAGGTGCAGTTCGCCACGGCCGGATACCAGGAAGGTATCTGCGTCAGACGTATCTTCCACGCGCAGCGCGACGTTGGTCAGCAGTTCCTTGGTCAGACGGTCGCGGATCTGGCGCGAGGTCACGAACTTGCCTTCGGTGCCGGCCAGCGGCGAGTTGTTGACCTGGAAGGTCATGGTCAGCGTCGGCTCGTCGACCGACAGCATCGGCAGTGCCTCGGGGCTGTTGACGTCGGCGATGGTGACGCCGATGCCGATTTCCTCGATACCGTTGATCAGGATGATGTCGCCGGCCTGTGCTTCATCAACCAGTACGCGCTCAAGGCCCTGGAAGCCGAGCACCTGGTTGATCTTGGCGGTCTTGTTGCCGTCGCGGCCCATCACCATGACCTGCTGGCCCGGCTTGATGCGGCCACGCGCGACACGGCCCACGCCGATGCGGCCGGTGTAGGTGGAATAGTCGAGTGCGGAGATCTGCAGCTGCAGCGGCTCGTCCGGACTGCCCTTGGGCGGCTCGACGTGCTTCAGCACGGTTTCGAACAGCGCGCGCATATTGTCGGACGGCTGCGCCAAGTCGAGCGTCGCCCAGCCGTTCAGGGCCGAAGCGTAGACCACCGGGAAGTCGAGCTGCTCGTCGTTGGCGCCCAGCTTGTCGAACAGGTCGAACGTCTGATCGATCACCCAGTTCGGACGCGCGCCCGGGCGGTCGACCTTGTTGATCACGACGATGGGCTTCAGGCCCAGCGCCAGCGCCTTGCGGGTAACGAAGCGGGTCTGCGGCATCGGGCCTTCGACCGCATCGACCAGCAGCAGCACGCCGTCGACCATGCCGAGTACGCGTTCGACTTCGCCGCCGAAGTCGGCGTGCCCCGGGGTATCGACGATGTTGATGTGAACGCCTTCATAGTTGACGGCGGTATTCTTGGCCAGAATCGTGATGCCGCGCTCTTTTTCCAGGTCGTTGCTGTCCATCACGCGTTCGGCGATGTGCTGGTTTTCACGGAAAGTGCCTGCCTGGTGCAGCAGCTTGTCGACCATGGTGGTCTTGCCATGGTCAACGTGAGCAATAATGGCAATATTGCGGATGGCGCGCGTCATGAATCCGATTCCAAACAAGAGAAAAGCGTTGGATATTAACACAAAATCCTTGCAATTTTGTGCCAAGTTCTGGATAATGCAGCCTCTTTTCGATTGCGGATCAATGATTTCTGGATGCCGCAGTCCAAAAATCCATCGTCCCTGACCTTTTTCGCGCCTCAGTCGTAGCCAATGGCGCGTCATACCCCGGTTAGCGTCGATGTCACGTTACCGGCGGTTCTATTTAATTCGTTCATTACACGAATTTTCTGAAGTCGCCCCAATTCTGGGTGTCATCCGCGGCAAGCAAAGAGGCTTGTCGCTGCGCCGGTTTTTGCTTATTGCTTTACCGTAAAAGGATGTATTTTGTCTGATATTACTTTTGCCGATCTCGGCCTGCACCCATCCATTCTCAAGGCGCTGGACGAAGCGGGCTATACCGCTCCCACGCCGATCCAGGCTGCAGCCATTCCCGAGATCGTTGCCGGCCATGACGTGATGGCTTCCGCCCAGACCGGCACTGGCAAGACCGCGGGCTTCATGCTGCCCGCGCTGCAGAAACTGACCGAAGAATCCAAGGTGCAAGGCCGTGGCCCGCGCATCCTGGTACTGACCCCGACCCGCGAACTGGCGCAGCAGGTTGCGCAAGCCGCCCAGACCTACGGCAAGAACCTGCGTCGCGCCAAGGTTGTCAGCATCGTTGGCGGCGTGTCCTACCGCACGCAGAACCAGGTGCTCGACAAGCCTTATGAAATCCTGGTGGCCACGCCTGGCCGTCTGATCGACCAGATCAACAGCGGCCGCATCGATTTCTCGCGCCTTGAAATGCTGATTCTCGACGAAGCTGACCGCATGCTCGACATGGGCTTCTCCGACGACGTGCTGGCCATTGCCGAAGCCACGCCGGCAGACCGCCAGACCGCGCTGTTCTCGGCGACGCTCGAAGGTGTCGTCGGCCGCCTCGCCGACAAGCTGCTGAAGACGCCGAAGCGCCTGCAGATCGCAGCGCAGACCGCGCGTCACGAACAGATCGAGCAGAAGCTGCACTATGTGGACGACCTGAGCCACAAGCACCGCCTGCTCAACCATTTCATCCGCGACACGGAAGTCAAGCAGGCCATCGTGTTCACCGCGACCAAGCGCGATGCCGATACGCTGGCTGACGACCTGGCCGCAGAAGGCTTCCCGGCTGCTGCCCTGCATGGCGACATGCAGCAGCGCGACCGTCAGCGCACGCTGACCCGTCTGCGCAGCGGCGCGGTGCGCATCCTCGTCGCGACCGACGTGGCCGCACGCGGTATCGACGTTGCCGGCATCAGCCACGTCATCAACTTCGACCTGCCCAAGTTCGCCGAAGACTATGTACACCGTATCGGCCGTACCGGCCGCGCCGGCTCCAGCGGTATCGCGATCTCGTTCGCGGGCCGTCAGGACGTGATGCTGCTCAAGCGCATCGAACGCTTCACCGGCCAGTCGATCGCACCGTTCGAAGTCGAAGGCATGGAAGCCCGCTTCAAGCCGCGTGAATTCACCGGCGGTGGTCGTGGCGAAGGCCGTGGCCAGGGCCGTGGCGGCAAGCCCGGTGGTTTTGGCGGTGGCCGTGGCCGCAGCGGTGGCTTCGGTGGCGGCGGCAACCGTGACTTCGCGCCGCGCCGTGAAGGCCAGGGCCAAGGCCAAGGCCGTTCGCAGGGTTTCGGCGGCGAACAGCGCGCACCGCGTGAAGGCGGCTTCGGCGGCGAACAACGCAGCTTCAACAGCCAGCCTCGTTCGTTCAACAACGAGCAGCGCTTTGGCGACCGTTCCGGCTTCGGCGGCGATCGCAACCGCGAAGGTCGCAGCTTTGGTGGCGAACAACGCGAAGGCCGCAGTTTCGGCGGCGACCGCGAAGGTCGTAACGTCGGTGGCGAGCAGCGCGAAGGCCGTAGCTTCGGCGGTGACCGCGAAGGCCGCAGCTTTGGTGGCGAGCGCGCTCCGCGCAGCTTTGGCGACCGTGGCGGCCGTAGCTTCGGCGACAACCGTGGCAACGGCGACCGTAGCTTCGGCGATCGTTCGAGCCGTCCGGCTCCGCGTAACCGCGACCGCTGATCGTTCGGCGGTGAGCACATAAGCTCACCGGCTGGCGGGCACCCCGCCAGCGGAGCGACGCAAAAAAGCCGTGTGGGCAACCACACGGCTTTTCTCATGCCCGGCCGCCACGTGATGCGGCCGGAACGTGGGGCGACTCAGGCGGTGCCGCCGACCGTCAACCCGCCGTCGATACGCAAGGTCGGCTGGCCTACGCCCACCGGCACGCTCTGCCCCTCCTTGCCGCAGGTGCCGACACCGGGGTCGAGCTGCATATCGTTGCCGATCATGGTCACGCGCGTCAGCACGTCGGGGCCGTTGCCGATCAGCGTGGCGCCCTTGACCGGATAGGTCAGCTTGCCGTTCTCGATCATGTAGGCCTCAGCCGCCGAGAACACGAACTTGCCGCTGGTGATGTCAACCTGACCACCGCCGAAATTGGCGGCATAGATGCCATGCTTGACCGAGGCGATGATCTCTTCCGGGCTCTTGTCGCCCGCCATCATGCAGGTGTTGGTCATGCGTGGCATCGGGATGTGCGCGTAGGATTCGCGCCGGCCGTTGCCGGTCACCCCCACGCCCATCAGACGCGCATTCAGGCTGTCCTGCAGATAGCCTTGCAGGATGCCATCCTCGATCAGCACCGTGCGCTGGGTCGGGTTGCCCTCGTCGTCAACGTTGAGCGAGCCGCGCCGCTGCGGCAGCGTGCCGTCGTCGACCACGGTGACGCCGCGCGCGGCAACCTGCTGGCCGATGCGGTTGGAGAAGGCACTCGAACCCTTGCGGTTGAAATCCCCTTCGAGGCCGTGCCCGATCGCCTCGTGCAGCAGGATGCCGGGCCAGCCAGCACCGAGCACCACCGTCATCTCGCCGGCCGGCGCGGGCCTGGCGGCGAGGTTGACGGCAGCCTGGTGCACCGCCTTGGCCGCGTAGTCGCGCAGCATCTGGTCGTCGAAATAGCCATAGTCGAAACGGCCGCCGCCACCGGCGCTGCCCTGCTCGCGCCGGCCATTCTCCTCGATGATCACCTGCACCGACACGCGCACCAGCGGGCGCACATCGGCGCCGCGCACGCCATCGTGGCGCGCCACCATGACCACCTCGTACTCGCCGGCCAGATGGGCGATGACCTGGGTCACGCGCGGGTCAGCGGTGCGGGCATAGCCTTCGAGCCGTTCGAGCAGTTCCACCTTGTCGGCGTCGGTGAGGCTGGCGATCGGGTCCATCGGCAGGTACAGGCCGCGCCCCGAGGCCCGCTGCAGTACGCCGACTGAGCGCGAGCCGCCGGCACGCGCGATGGCGCGCGTGGCCTCGGCCGCCTGTTTCAGCGCCGGCAGGCTGATGTCGTCGGAATAGGCGAACGCAGTCTTCTCGCCCGACACGGCGCGCACGCCGACGCCCTGATCGATGTTGAAGCTGCCGGACTTGACGATGCCCTCTTCCAGCGTCCAGCCCTCGGAGCGGCTGTACTGGAAATACAGGTCGGCATAGTCGACGTCGTGGGTCATGATGTCCGAGAACACCCGGTCCAGCGCCCGATCGTCGAGCGAATAGGGTATCAGCAGGGTGTCCTGGGCAGTATCGAACAGGGCATCGACGTCGACGGTGGCAGCCGTGGCTTGGGCGACAGACATGGGGTTTCCTTTATGGGCGCGGCGGCCGCGGCTTCACGCTGCGCCGTCGCTGGGGGCGTTGTGCTTCGTCTTCGTTGAGACGCGCCAGCAGATCATTGAGTTCCGATTGTAACGCAAGCAACTGGCCGCGTCGCAGGCCGGCCGCCGCGCCCCAGACGGCAAAGGCGATGGCGAGGTATTGCATTGTGGCGGCCAGGTGCAGCTCGCTCGCCCAGTGGAGCCCGCCCCCCACCAGCTTGGCCAGCGGCAGCAGGAAGAACAGCGCCATACCGAACACCAGACTCGTGGCGCCGCGGCTCCTCAAGTCGATGCGCACCAGCGCGGCGTAACTCACCAGCCCCGCCAACGCACTCGCCAGCCAGTACAGCGGCGAGGGCGGCAGCGCCAGCCCGGTGCGCCAGGCCAGCGCCGCGCCGCCCGCGAGCCACAGCCACCACCAGCGCGCGAGATGGCGCACGAAGTTGTGCTGGCTCGCCAGCATATCGGCCGGATCGCGCCTGAGGAATTTCACAATGTGCGGTGCTGCAGGGCGGGCAGGCTGTTGCGCAGCTTCTGCTGGTAGTCGGCGTTGATATTGGCAATCACCACGCCCGAGCCGCGCGACAGGCGGTCCAGCACCACGCCCCAGGGGTCGACGATCATGCTGTGGCCGTGCGTCTCGCGGCCATTGAGGTGATAGCCGCCCTGCGCCGCCGCCACGACGTAGGCCATGTTCTCGATCGCCCGCGCGCGGATCAGTGTTTCCCAGTGCGCCTTGCCCGTGGTCTCGGTAAAGGCGGCCGGCACCACGATCAGGTCGACCGGGTGCATGGCGCGATACAGCTCGGGAAAACGCAGGTCGTAGCAGATCGACAGGCCCATGCGGCCGAATGGCGTCTCCACCACCACCACGCTGCTGCCGGGCTCGATCGTGCGCTCCTCGTGGTAGCGCTCGCCGCCCATCTCAAGGCCGAACAGGTGGATCTTGTCGTAACGCGCGGCGAGCTTGCCGCGGTCGTCGAAAACAAGGCAGGCATTGCGCACCTTACCGGGCTGGCTGGACACCAGCGGCACCGAGCCGCCGACCAGCCACATCTTGTGCTTCTTCGCCATACGCGCGAGAAAGCGCTGGATCGGGCCGCGGCCCTCTTCTTCGGCCACCTCGACCTTGTCGGTCTCCTTCATGCCCATGATCGCGAAATACTCGGGCAGCACGGCGAGCCTTGCGCCCTCCTTCGCGGCCATCTCGATCAGCATCTCGGCCTCGGCGAGATTGGCGCTGACCGACGGCCCCGACGCCATCTGCAGCGCGGCGATGCGCACCATGCCGCTGGCTGCCGGCGCCGCCTTGCGCGGCTTGCTGGCACTACGGGCCTTGGTTGACATGTCTACCTCCGTTTTTATGCTATTCAGACCGCAACAACGCCCCTGCCGACTGCACCTTCTCCACCTTCGGGTCGCGCCAGTCGCCGGTGATCTGGTATTCGTAGGCGATCAACTGACCAATGGGGTCTTTCAGCAGCTTTTGCAAGACCAGCGCACCGACACCGGCAATCGGGTTGGCCAGCGCGGCCCAGGTCGCGATCGACACGCCCTCGCCCAGCGCCGGCACCACGCGCACGCGCAGGTTCTGCCGTTCACGCGCGACATCGACCTCGCCGCGCATGGTGATCACGGCGGACGGGCTGACGATGCCGATGCCGTCGGTGCTCATCACCCCCTTGGCCACCTGCGTCTTGCCGGTGATGGTTTCGAAGGCCATGCCCTCGCTGAATACATCGCCGAAATCGAGTGAAATGCGCCTGGGCAGCGATTGCAGGCTGATGATCGACAACAGCCGGCCGACGCCCGGGTCGATCTTGGCAAACTGGCCGTTCTTGGCCTCCAGCGACAGCGCGCCGGACAGCGTGGCGAGATCCGGATCGTAGGGGCTGCCCTGCCAGGCAAGCTGCCCTTCGAGCTTGGCCGTGCCGCGCCGGATCATGTCGGCGTAGCCGAAGCGCGCCAGATACTTGCCCACGTCGTCGCTGTCGAAACGCAGATTGAACTGCGACTGCTCGGGCCGGGCGCGATAGGCCCAGTTGCCATCGGCCTTGAGCGTGCCTTCCGGCGCGCTCAGCGTGAGCCGTTCGATGCGCATGCTGTCGGCCTTGGGCGCCACCTTGAGCTCCAGCTTGCCGATGTTCCTTTCTTTATAGAGCAGCGTGTCAACACTGGCGTCGATCGTCGGCAGGTTGCTGGGCCGCTTAGCGCTCTCGCCCGCCTCGCGCTCGGCGCTGGCCAGCGGCAACTGCAACCGCTTGAGCCGCGCGGTGACGCGCCCGGATTCAAAGCTGTTCCAGCTCAGCAGGCCCTGCAGCTCGCGGCTGCTGACGTTGAACAGCCATGAGCTGCCCTCGTGCTGGGCCGACAGGTGCACATCCTGGAAGCGCTTGTCGATCACCGTCGCGGTGTTCAGGCGCAGGTCGTTGATGTACAGCGCCGAGCCGGGCTGGCCGTTGTCGTCCCCCGCCAGCAAGGGCAGCCAGCGATCCATGTCGAGCGCCGACAGGCTGCCGCTGATGGTGAGCCCAGGCTTGCCGATCTGCGGCAATGGGATCGCCTCGCTCGCGGCCCCCGCCACATCGGGCGCGGGGGACAGCAGCAGCTGCGACACCAGCGGCTGGTTTGGCCGCGCCAGGTTGTCGTACACCATCAGCTTGTCGAGCCGCAACTGCCAGCGGGTCTGGTCGGCCGCGTCATGCAGCTGCACGCGCAGGGCCTTCGGCTCGGCCGCAATCTTGGCGAACGGGGACGGCAGTTCGGAGGCGATGCCCTGCAGCGTCGAATCGACCGTCAGCTCGGTTGCGTGCTGGTGCAGCGCTAGATTGAACTGGTAGGTGGTATCACCTTTCAGACCGCGGTACAGCGGATGCGGGAAAGCATGCTGCAGGCCCGCCACGGTTGCCCGCCCGCGCCCGCCGATGCGCACCGTGCCGTTGGGCAGGGTATCGCCATTCGCCACGAAATGCCCGCCCAGCGCCTCGCCGCCGATATTGCTGAAGGCAATACCCTGCTCGGTGAACTGCAGCACGCCGTTGACCTGATCGAGCACCGGCACGGACTTGCCGAAGTCGAGCCGGTTCGACGTGAGCCGCGCGGCCCCCTTGACCTTGGTGTTGTCCGGGTTAGCCAGCGGGATGTCGAGCTTCAGCGCCAGCTTGGTGTTGCCGTCGGCGCGCGCCGTATTGGTGAAGCCGTCGAGCGTTGCGTTGACGGGGCTCTTGTCGATAAAGCGCAGGAAATCGTCGGTGCGGCCATCCACCTCGCCGTCCACCGTCAGCTTCTCCCCGCCGGACAGGCTGGGGATGCGGGCATCGACGCGGGTCAGCCGCGTGCCGAGGATGCCGCCGCTGCTGGCGCGGATGTCGAGGCTGTCGCCATGGAAGCTCAGCTTCGCGTCGATCGCGTCGATCTGCGGCCAGCTTGGCGCGTAGACGAGATCGACGTCGCGCGCGTCGAAGTCGACGCGGAAGCTGCCGTCGCTGCCCGGCTTGTCGAAGGGGAATTGCGCGAGATTGCCGCGCAGCACCATGTGCACGTTGTCAGCGACACCCTTCTTCAGCGCATCGCGCAGCCAGTCACGCGTATTCTGCCCCACCACCAGCGGCAGGTAGCGCCACACCGCGTTGGCCTGCACCTTGCTGGCATCGGCCTCGAACTTGGCGACACCGCCCGCCGGGCCCTGCTCGTAGTCGCCTTCGAAACGCAGTTGCAGGTCGTCGCTGGCAACGCGCATGCGCTTGAAATGCAGCGCCCAGCGCTGGTCGTCGCGGCGCCAGTCGACCAGCGACTCGAAGCGCCCGAGCGGCAGCGGCTCGGCGAACACCTTGGGCAAGGACAGCCGCGCGGTGTTGGACGACAGCGACAGGGTGCCGCCCTTTTCGCTGCCGACGATGCCGCCGCTGATGTCGCTGAAGCCCGGCAGATTCTCGAAGGCGTTGAGGCTCAGGCCGTCGAAGTCGGCGCGGAAGCTGTACTTTGCCGGTGTATCAACCGGCCACTCGAAGGACAGGTTGTGCAGCCGCCCCTCGGGCCGGGTCTGGCCCAGGAGGTCGAGCCAGCGCGGCGGCAGCGGCAGATGGCCGGCCAGCGCGACGAGCGGCGCCAGGTCGACGTCGGGCGCCGACAGCGCCGAAGGCCGCCACTGCGCCTGAGCATCGCGCGCCAGCTCGAGCTGCACGTCGTGCGCCTCGATAGCCGGCCGCTGGCGCGGCTTGAGCATCACGCGTTCGAGCTTGAGCAGGTAGCGCGCAGCGGAGTGTTCGAGCTCGAACTGGGTATCGAGCTTGTCGACGCTGAGCGGTTCGCTGCGCTCGCCAAACCCGACAGTCACCTGGTTCAGCCCCAGTTTCAGCCACAGCGACTGAAAGCCGCCGCGATCGAGCTTCACACGGCCTTCGACGCCGCCCTTGCCTTGCTGGACATCCACCGGATACGGCAGCCAGCGCCGCCAGGCGACGAGATCGGCATAGGGCAGCGCGAAATCGAGGTAGCCGGACCAGTTCTCGGGCTTGGCGATGCCATGGCCGCGCAAGGAGCCGGAGACATTGAGGCGCGAGGCGAGCTCGGCCGGCGGCGTGCCCTGCAGCGAGAAACGATGGGTGCGCAGGAAATTATCGAGCGTCAGACTCACCTGCCGCACCGCGAGCGGCGGCGCATCGCGCAGCGCGTCGTGCCAGCTCAGCGCCGCGCCGCGCACGCGGATGTGGCTCTGCTCGAGCATCCAGTCGCCAAAGCCGGAGCCGCCACCGGCCGCGTTCAGCGGGATGCCGGCGAGCGAGATCACGCCATCCTTGCCGCGGTACAGCGCCAGGTCGGGCTGGTCGAGCTCGATCAGCGAAAAGCGCGGCCGCATCAATAGCGGCGACCACCACGACAAGGTGGCGCTGACACGCCCGAAGCTCAGCGCCGGCCGGCCTGCCGGGTCATAGAGCCGGACATCGCGCAGCAGCACCTGCGGCTGAATGCCTTTCCAGCGCCCTTCCAGCTGGCCGATCGCCACCGGCACGCCGAATTCGCGCGAGGCAAGACGCATGATATCGGCGCGGTAGAGATTGATGTCGGGCAGCAGCCAGAACTGCAGCAAGGCCCACGCGGACAGCAGCACGACGGCAAGGCCCACGGCCGTCCAGGCCAATGCCCGGGCGTGCCAGCTGAGCAGGCGGGACAGCAGTGACCACAGGCGCGAACGCAGGGAGACGCGGGGGGGAGGATTCGGAGTATCGGACATCAACAATCAACTAAAAGGCCTGCTCGACTCACCCGGGTGCGCGGTAAGCACTGGCTTTGCCGTCGCACGCTCGCATGCGGTCTTGTTTACAATGTAGAAAGCATATTTTATCGGAAGCCCCTTCAATGCGCGAATTCGCCCCCGACTCCCTGCTCGCCCAAGCCATGCGCCACAGCCGTTATCTGCAACGGCTGGCGGTCGCCGACCCGGCCATCATCGAGGAGGAGAAAGGCCGGCTCGACCAGCCGTTTGACCTGCAGGCGATGCAGGCGTTCCTGCAAGCCACGCCGGCGCCCGCAGACGAGGCCGCGCTCAAGGCCGGCCTGCGGCAGCTGCGCAAGCGGGTGATGACCCGGCTGATCGTGCGCGACATCGGCCACCTGGCCGATCTCGACGAAGTGGTCGCCACCGTCACCGCACTGGCCGAGACCACGCTCGCCCATGCCCACCAGGCCTGCCGCGCCTGGCTGGTGGCGCAATACGGCGAGCCGATCGGCGGCGACAGCGGCGATACCCAGGAGCTGATCGTGATCGGCATGGGCAAGCTCGGCGGCGGCGAGCTCAATGTGTCGTCGGACATCGACCTGATCTTCGCCTACCCCGAGGACGGCGCCAGCAATGGCGCCAAGTCGCTGTCCAACCATGAGTTCTTCACGCGGCTCGGGCGCCAGCTGATTGCCGCGCTGCACGAGCCCACCGCCGATGGCTTCGTCTTCCGCGTCGATATGCGGCTGCGCCCCTACGGTGACTCGGGCCCGCTGGTGTCGAGCTTCGCCATGCTCGAAGAGTACCTGCACACCCAGGGCCGCGAATGGGAGCGCTATGCCTGGCTCAAGGGCCGCGCGCTGTCCGGCGACGAGGAAGGGCTGATGCAGATGGTGCGCCCCTTCGTCTTCCGCAAATACCTCGACTACGGCGCCTACAGTTCGATGCGCTCGCTGCACAGCCAGATCCGGCGCGAGGTGGCGCGGCGCGACATGGCCGACAACATCAAGCTGGGGCCGGGCGGCATCCGCGAGATCGAGTTCATCGCCCAGGTGTTCCAGCTGATTCGCGGTGGCCGCGAGCGCGGCCTGCAGGTGCGCCCGGCGCGCCAGGTGCTGGCCTGGCTTGGCGAGCACAAGCTGCTGCCGATCCGCGCGGTGCAGGAGCTGACCGAGGCCTATGTCTTCCTGCGCAATCTCGAACACCGCCTGCAATACCTCGACGACGCGCAGACGCAGACCCTGCCGCGCGCGGTGGACGACCGTCTGCTGATCGCGCAGAGCATGGGGTTTGTCGATGTCGGTAGCTTCGAGCGCGGGCTGGATCAGCATCGGCGCAATGTCACGCGCCATTTCGAACAGGTGTTCGCCACCCCGCAGGATGGCGGCGAGCACCCGCTGGACGAGGTCTGGCAGGACATCGATGTCAACGATGCCGCGAGCGCCAAGCTGGCCGAACTCGGCTATGCCGAGCCGGGTGAAGTCCAGCGCCAGCTCACGCAATTGAAGCTGTCCAACAAATACCAGCAGTTGCCCGATTCGAGCCGGCGCCGGCTCGACGGCCTGCTGCCGCCGATCATCGAGGTCGCAGCGAGCATGGCCAACCCGGACGAGACGCTGGGCCGCCTGCTGCACCTGCTCGAGGCGATCCTGCGGCGCGAATCCTACCTCGCGCTGCTGACCGAACATCCACAGACGCTGAAACGGCTGGCCAGCCTGTACAGCGCGAGCCCCTGGGTGTCGGACTACCTGACGCACCACCCGATCCTGCTCGACGAGCTGCTCGACGCGCGCCTGCTCTATGCGCCGCCGGACTGGCCCAGCGCGCACCGCAAGCTGGCGGCCGACCTCGATCTGGTCGCCGGCGACGCCGAGCAGCAGATGGACATGCTGCGCCACTTCCAGCACACGCAGATCTTCCGCCTGGTGGCGCAGGACCTGGCCGGCCTGCTGCCGCTCGAAACGCTGTCCGACCACATCTCGGACCTGGCGGACCTGATTCTCGCCGAGATCATCCGCTGCTGCTGGCAGGCGCTGCCGAAGCGGCACCGCGACACGCCGCGCTTCGCGGTGATCGGCTACGGCAAGCTTGGCGGCAAGGAGTTGGGCTACGCCTCCGACCTCGACATCATCTTCCTGTTCGACGACGACGCTGACGCCGCCCCCGAGAACTACGCCAAGCTCGCGCGCCGCATCGGCACCTGGCTGACCACGGTGACGCCGGCCGGCATGCTGTACGAAATCGACCTGCGGCTCAGGCCCAACGGTGAGAGCGGCCTGCTGGTGACATCGACCACGGCATTTGCCGAGTACCAGGAGAAGCACGCCTGGGTGTGGGAGCATCAGGCGCTGACCCGAGCGCGCTATGCGGCCGGCGACGCCGAAGTGGGCGCGCGCTTCGAGGAAGTCCGGCGCCACATCCTGATGCGCGAGCGCGACGGCGCGGCGCTGCGCGACGAGGTCTACGCGATGCGCCACAAGATGCTCGACAACAAGCTCGGTAGTCGCAACGGTTTCGACCTCAAGCACGGGCGCGGCGGCATCATCGACGTCGAGTTCATCGTGCAGTACCTGGTGCTGGCCCATGCCGGCCAACACCCGGAGCTGACCGGCAACAAGGGCAATATCGCGCTGCTGAAGATGGCGGCCGACGCCGGCCTGATCCCGGCCGAGCTGGCTGAGCGCGTGCGCGAGGCCTACCGCGCCTACCGCCGCCTGCAGCACCGCAAGCGGCTCAACGGCGAGGCCTCGATCCAGACCGGGATGACGGAACTGGCGCCGCATATCGAAGCGGTCACGGCGCTGTGGCAGCAGGTGTTCGGGCAGCCCTGACGGCCTGTACCGCCACGACAGCCGGGTGGGCGCGAGCCTGCCCGGCGGGCTCAAGACCAGCAGCCCCTAGAGGGTTTCGCGCTCGCTGAAGCCGTCGAACTCGCCGCTGACCTCTTCCACGATGACCGCCAACACCTGGGCGGCGGGCGGCCCCTGGCGGCACCATTCGATCATCGCCATGACGCAGGCCTCGTCGCCATGCAGCATGGCCTCGACCGTGCCGTCGCGGCGGTTGCGCACCCAGCCGTGCACCGTGTGGCGGCGCGCCGCCAGGCAGGTTGCGTAGCGGTAGCCGACGCCCTGCACCCGGCCGCTGATGCGCAACTGGCGCGTCACCTTCATGCCGGGCCCTCACCATCGGCCGCCAGCGTCAGCGTGGCATCGGCGGGGGCGCCGTCGAGCAGCGCATCGAGCGCCTGCACCTCGAGGTTGATGCTGGCGATGAAATAGGCCACCGCATCGGCATCCTCCTGCCTGGCCGCGGCCTCCAGCTCGGCGCACTGCTCCGCGATGAGCTTGCCGCCGATCTGCGCCGCCGTCCCTTTGAGCCGGTGCGCATGGCGTATCAGCTGCGCCCAGTCCGCCTCGGCCGACGCCTGCTCGATCGCGGGGATCAGCTCCGCGGTGGTGTCGCGGTAGAGCGCCAGCACCTGCGGCACCACATCGGCCCCGAGCGCGCTGGCCAGGCTGTCGAGCGTGGCCCGGACATTGTCGAGGTCCGCTCCCGGCAAGGGGGCCGGCGCGGCAGCCTCGGCGCAATCGGCAATGACAGCGCCCGCCTCTGCTGCCGGCGTCGTGGCATGGCCGCTGACCCAGCGCTGCAACACGCGGCCCATGGACTCGGGGGTGATCGGCTTGGTGACGAAATCGTTCATGCCCGCGGCGCGGCATTCCTTTTCGGTTGCCACCGAGGCGTTGGCCGTCAGGGCCACGATCGGCAGGTTGGACACGGCATCATCAAGCGCACGGATCTGGCGCGTGGCTTCAATACCATCGAGATTGGGCATCTGGCAATCCATGAAAATCATATCGTAGCGGCTACTCTGCACCGCCTTCAGCGCCGCCAGGCCGTCATCGGCCACATCGACGCGGCAGCCGAGCTGCTCGAGCATCAGCACGGCGATGCGCTGGTTGACAGGGTTATCCTCGGCCAGCAGGATGCGCGGCTTCAGCACGGCCAGCCGTTCGGCCAGCGAGTGCGAGGTGATCAACCCGCCCGGGTGGGTCGCCCTCAGGCCGAGCAGCACGTCGTTGAGGCAGGCAATCAGTTGCTCGTGGCGCACCGGCTTGGTCAGATAGGCGCTGAAACTGGCGGTGCGCGCCTCATTGGCCTGCCCGCGCCAGGCCAGCGTGGCCAGCATGATCAGCGGCAGGCCGGAATAGCCCGACAGCTGGTGGATGGCGCGCCCGAGGTCGGTGCCGTCCATATCGGGCAGGCGATAATCGATGATCGCGCAATCGACCAGCGCCGCCCCTTCGCGTAGTGTCGTCAGCGACTCGGCCGCCGTCGCGCAGGACAGTACGCGGATGCCCATCGGCGTGAGGATGTCGGCCAGGCTCTCGCGCCCCGCATCGGTATGGCCGCAGACCAGCACCACGCGGCCGGCGAGCGATGTGCTCGGCGAGGGCTCGGGCTGGCTGCTGGCCGCCAAGAGCGGCAGCTCGAACCAGAATAGCGAGCCGACATGCAGCTCGCTGCTGACGCCGATCCTGCCGCCCATGCCCTCGATCAGCCGGCGCGAGATCGACAGTCCCAGGCCAGTGCCGCCATAGCGGCGCGTGGTCGAGGCGTCGGCCTGGGTAAAGGGCTGGAACAGCCGGCCCAGCGCGTCGGTGTCGATACCGATCCCGGTGTCGCTGACTTCGAAGCGCAGCCGCTGCACGTCCGCGCCGCCGCCCAGGCTGGCGCGCACGACCACCTCCCCGGCATCGGTGAACTTGACCGCGTTGTTGGCCAGGTTCAGCAGGATCTGCCGCAACCTGGCCGGGTCGCCCCGCACCCGCGACGGCAATTGTGGCTGTACCAGGCAGGCGAGTTCGAGCCCCTTGTCGGCGGCGCGGGCCGCCACCATGTCGATCGCATCGTCGAGCAGGTCGCGCAGGTCGAAATCGATCTGTTCGAATTCCATCTTGCCCGCCTCGATCTTGGTCAGGTCGAGCAGGTCGTTCATCAGCGTCATCAGCGCGTCACCCGCCACCTGGATCGAGCGCACATAGCTCTGCTGATCGTCGTTGAGCGTGGAATTGAGCAGCAGCGAGGCAAAACCGAGCACTGCGTTCATCGGCGTGCGTATCTCGTGGCTCACATTGGCAAGGAAGTCGCTCTTGGCGCGGCTTGCCGCCTCCGCCGCCTCGCGTGCGTGGGCAAACAGCTCCTCGCGCTGCTTGCGCTCGGTAAAGTCGTCGATGATCCAGATCGTCCCCTGGTCCTGGTCATCGGGCTCCACCGCCTTGGCGTAGAGGCGGCCCCAGAAGCTACTGCCATCCTTGCGCCTGAGCCAGGTCTCGTAGTCGAGCATATCGCCGCGCGGCAAGGCCTCGCGGGCGATGCGCCCGACCTCCTCGTACGCTTCGTCGGTCGCGTAGATGGTCATACCCGGCAGGCCTTCGAGCTCGGATACCTGATAACCGAGCATCGACGCCAGCCGCTCGCTGCAGCGTTCGAAGCGGCGGTTGCGCGTGAGCGCGATGCCCACCGTGGCGTGGTTGAAGATCACGTCGTGCAGCTTCAGGCTGCGCTGCAGCTCCTCCTCATGGCGCATCAGGCCGTCGATATCGAGGTGCGCGCCCTGCATGCGCAAGGGGTTGCCATGCTCGTCGCGCTCGGAGACACGGCCGATCGAGCGAATCCACTTCCACTCGCCGCCCTTGCAGCGCATGCGGAAGTCGTGTTGAAAGATCTCGTGCAGGCCACGGAAGGTGTTGTCGAGCGCCGCCTTCACGCCGGGCAGGTCGTCCGGGTGCACCAGCGACTCCCACACAGTGACCCATGGCTGCAATTCCTGCCGCAGATAACCGAGCATTTCCGCCCACTGGCGGTGGTAATTCGCCTCGCCGGTGGCGATGTTCCAGTCCCACAGTCCGAGGCCGGCGGCGTTGATGGCCAGCTCGACACGCTGTTCGCTCTCGCGCAGGCTGGCGGTCATGCGCTGGGCCAGATGGCTTGCCCGCCGCTGCATCCCCTGCTGCGACCAGACAATGCCGGCGAGCAGCAAGCTGATGGCCGTACCCATGGCGCCGACAATCCACGCCGGCATCAGGTTCAGATTGGCGAAAAAGGCTGGCGTCGCCGTCATGTCCAGGTGCCACAGCCGGTCCCCGACCAGCAGCGATACCTGGCGCATGATAGGCCGATGGTAGGTGCGCCAGTCCTCTTCGTCGGGCCGTGCCTTGCTCAGCGAATCGTCGCTGTCGAAAATCGGCTGGTCGCCGTGGCCCGAGTTGACGTCGTGGATGTGCAGATCGATGCCGGTGTCACTGGGCGACACCACCCCCTCCAGCATCAGGTCGATACGCAGCGGCGTGTATACCCAGCCCCAGATCGCGCTCGCGCGCTCGTCGGCAGTGGCGATCGGCATGTCGGGCCGGTAGATCGGCAACAGGTAGAGAAAACCGGGCAGCTTCTTGTTGTCCTGTACCAGCGTGACCGGCGCGGTAATCACCGGGTGGCCGCTGCTCATGGCGGCCAGCGCCGCCTCGCGCCGACGCTGCTCGGAGGCAATGTCGAGCCCGATGGCGAGCAGATTGAGCGGTTCCGGCTCGATGAACTTGATGACGAAGTTGGCGCCCTCCACTGGCCCCAACTGCTTGATCGCGAAATCCGGGGCGATCGCGTCGCGGGCACGGTGCTCGAAGGCGGCCCGGCGCTCGGGCTTCACATGCTCGATCACGCCAAACCCCATCGAGCCCGGAAATTCCTCGTCTGACTGGCGCGATGCTATATAGCGCCTGAACATCTGCAGCGACACGGCATCGGGGTTGTTGACGAACAGGCCGCGTGCGCCGCGCAGCCCATATTCGTAACGCGTGACGCGGCTCTGCAATGCTTCGGTGATCTTGGCGGAGAGGCTCTCGAAGCGCTGTTCGGCGGCAACCCGGTTGCCTGCGTCGATATATTTTGCGGCCAGCACGGACAAGGCAATGCCAGCCCCCGCGATGATGGCGGGGAGCAGCGCCAGGACGGAAAATCTGGATTTCGCCATGTAAGACCGGTCGATTACATCATATCTGCTATATAGCCCACCGCTACGCGTTTCGCGTCGCAGCATGGAGCCGCTATAATTGCACTTTGCCCGATTTCTCACGTTGTTTACAAATAAAGACCGCGCCATGACCGCAATTCGCAAGATTCTGGTGACCTCCGCGCTGCCCTATGCCAACGGCAGCATCCATCTCGGCCATCTGGTCGGCTATGTTCAAACCGATATCTGGGTGCGCTTCCAGAAGATGCGTGGCCACGACTGCCACTACGTCTGCGGCGACGACACGCACGGCACGCCGATCATGATCAATGCCGAGAAGATGGGCATGGCGCCCGAAGCCTTCGTCGCCAGGATGTACGGGGAGCACGTCAGCGATTTTGCGGGCTTCCACGTCGGCTTCGACAACTACTACCACACCAATTCGCCCGAGAACCGCGAGATCGCCTACGGCATCTACCGCGCGCTGAAGGACCAGGGCAAGATCGCCACCAAGACCATCAGCCAGCTCTACGACCCGGTCAAGCAGATGTTCCTTCCCGACCGCTTCGTCAAGGGCGAGTGCCCGAAGTGCGGCGCCAAGGACCAGTACGGCGACAACTGTGAAGTGTGCGGCGCCACCTACAGCCCGACCGAGCTGAAGAACCCGTACTCGGCCGTGTCCGGCGCCACGCCGGAGCTGCGCGAATCCGAGCACTACTTCTTCAAGCTCACCGACTGCCAGGACTTCCTGCGCGGCTGGACCACCGAAGCCGGCAGGCTGCAGCCCGAGGCCAGCAACAAGATGCAGGAATGGCTCGACGCCGGCCTGCAGGACTGGGACATCTCACGCGACGCGCCCTATTTCGGCTTCGAGATCCCCGATGCGCCGGGCAAGTACTTCTATGTCTGGCTCGATGCGCCGATCGGCTACATGGCCAGCAGCAAGCACTACTTCGACCGCCAGGGCCGCGACTGGCGCGAGTTCTGGGGCAAGGGCTCGGAGGCTGAGCTGTACCACTTCATCGGCAAGGACATCCTCTACTTCCACGCACTGTTCTGGCCTGCCGTGCTCGAATACTCGGGTCACCGCACGCCGAGCGCGATCAACGTCAACGGCTTTTTGACCGTGGACGGCCAGAAGATGTCGAAGTCGCGCGGCACCTTCATCACCGCACGCAGCTACCTCGACGTCGGCCTGAACCCGGAATGGCTGCGCTATTACTACGCCGCCAAGTTGAACAGCAAGATCGAGGATGCCGACCTGGCGCTCGACGACTTCGTCAACCGCGTCAATTCGGACCTGGTCGGCAAGTTCGTCAACATCGCCAGCCGCGCCGCCGGCTTCATCAACAAGCGCTTCGGCGGCAAGCTCGCGGCCACGCTGCCCGAATCCGAGCTGCTGAGCTCGCTCAAGGTCGCCGCCACCGAGATCGCCGAGCTGTACGAAGCGCGCGAATTCAGCCGTGCGCTGCGCGAAGTGATGGCGCTCGCCGACATGGCCAACCAGTATGTCGACGAGAACAAGCCCTGGGAGCTCGCCCGCCTGGAAGGCGGCGAGGCGCGCCTGCACGAGGTCTGCACCGTGTGCATCAACCTGTTCCGCCTGCTCACGGTCTACCTGAAGCCGGTGCTGCCCAAGCTCGCCACCGATGTCGAGGCCTTCCTCAACATCGCGCCGCTGGGCTGGAGCGACACGCAGACGCTGCTGCTCGATCACCAGATCATGCCTTACCAGCACCTGATGACACGCATCGACCCGAAACAGGTCGAGCAATTGATCGAGGCCAACAAGGCCAGCCTGCAGGCCACGCCCAGCGCGGCTCCAGAAGCCGCGCCAGCACAGGCCTACGAGCCGGTCGGCGAGACCATCTCAATCGACGATTTCGGCAAGATCGACCTGCGCGTGGCGCTGATCGCCGATGCCAAGGCCGTCGAGGGCGCCGACAAGCTGGTGCAGCTCACGCTCGATATCGGCTCGGAAACGCGCAATGTGTTCGCCGGTATCAAATCCGCCTACCAGCCGGAAGACCTCAAGGGCCGGCTGACGGTGATGGTGGCCAACCTCGCGCCGCGCAAGATGAAGTTCGGCATCTCGGAGGGCATGGTGCTGGCCGGCAGCTTCGAGGACAAGGGCTCGGGCCTCTACATCCTGAGCCCGGACAGCGGCGCCAAGCCCGGCATGCGCATCCGCTGAACGCGTAGGCACTGCAATACGGAACGCCGCTCATCGAGCGGCGTTTTTTCTTGCCCAATCAGGAACACATGTCGCCTGTTGCCGGCTACCGCACAAACGGCTCATTTAGGGTAGCTGTGGCCGGCAATTGCGGCGATCCATGCCGGTGTGCGCATCCGCCACCCATGCCGGCTGCAGCCCTCTTGCCTTACTTCTTGTCGGGCGCTTCCGCCGCGTCGACATCGGCCTTGCGGCGTTCGCGCTTGAGCGCCGGCGGCAGCATGCGCTGCAGGCGCTTGCGGATCTCGTCCGAGTCCATCCAGATATCCTCGCCCTTGAGGATCGCAGCGATCTCGCTGCCCGACAGGAAAGGCTCGCAGATGCGGTGCATGACCTTCTCGAACCACTTGCCGACGGCCATCACCTGCGCGTGCTGCTCGTTGCCCTTGCCGATGAAGCTGCCCGAATAGTTGTGGAACATCAGCTGGCAGTTGTCGTGTACCGCGATCTCGTCGCCGGCCAGGAAGATCAGCGCGCCCATCGAATAGGCCTTGGCTTCGAGCACCGTCACCACCTTGGCCTTGGATAGCCGCATATTGTTGATGATCTGCAGGCCCGCGTCGAAGTCGCCGCCGGGGGTGTTCAGGTGCAGGTAGATCAGGTCGTTCTCGGTGGCGGTGCGCAGCGTGTACAGCATCTCGCTGTAATGTATCGCCGGCACGATCTCGCCCGACAGGTAGTAGCTGATCTGCCGGATGACCACCTGCCCTTCATAACGCCGGTAGGGAATCACCAGCTCCTGCTCCTGCGCATCATCGTCGTCCTGCGCCAGGGCCTCGTTACCCAGTCTCGTCGTCGTCATTGCCGCCCCTTGTCTCGACATGGTTTCACTATAGGCGGCAAAACCAGCACTGGCCTTGATCGGCGGCAAAGACGCCGAGGCCGCGCGGTCAACGTTTGCTGTTCAGATACAGGCGATCGTCGAAGGTCACCGACCACTGCGGCCGGTAGACCACCACCAGCGTGATCGCGAGGCCGGTGTTGAAGGCCTCGGCCCATGACAGCAGCAGGAAATACGGCAGGAACTCCTCGAGCAGGAAGTCGAGCGGATAGGCGCCAGCCAGCGCCAGGGCGCCGACGGACACCGCGGCAGTGGCGCACATGGCGAGTGCTGCGCCGAGGAAGGCGTTGACGAACAGGTAGACGAAATAATTGAGCGGCAGCCATTTCTGCGCCAGACGCAGCAGCGTGTAACTCACCCACACTGGCACCACACCCAGCACCAGCCAGTTGAGCCCGATCGCCTGCGGATCGAGCGCACTCATGTAGGACATCGACACGATGACGATGGCCATGCCCAGCAGCGCGAACCAGGGCCCCACCATCAGTGTCAGCGCGGTGGCGCCGAGCAGGTGCAGGTCGAGATGGGGCTTGACCCCGGCCTTGAGCAGCCAGAAGGCCGCCACCACCAGGCTCGCGCCAAGCCAGGCGTTGATCTTGGCCGGCTCGTTGAGCATGCGCCACGGCGCGCGCCAGCCCGCCACGAGCATGCCGCCCAGGGCCAGCAGGTTGGCGTACAGGTAAACGCTGTCGGAAAACAGGGGGCCAGTGAAATTCATACGGAGAAGGCGGGCCGTGGCCGCCGGACTATCGGCGACAGGCGGCCACGCGGCTCACCAGAAGCGGTCGATGGTATCGGCGAGCTGCGTCAGCTTGCCGTGAAAGAAATGGCTGCAGCCGGGGATCACCACGATAGGCAGCGATTGCGGCCGGGCCCAGTCGAGCACGTCGGCGAGTGCCGAGACCTCGTCCTCCTCGCCGTGCACCACCAGCGTGTTGGCCTGCACCGGCATCACCGGGAAACGGCGCACCGCCGGCCCGGCCAGGATCAGGCGTTCGGCCGCCACGCGCCGCGCCGCCTCGGACGACACATAGGTGCCGAAGCTGAAGCCGCCCAGCGCCAGCGGCAACTCGCCGTGCACGCGCCGCGCATGCTCGACCACGGCCAGCGCGTCGTCAGTCTCGCCGCGGCCCTCGTCGAACTGCCCGTCACTCGCGCCGACGCCACGGCAGTTGGGCAGGTAGACCGCATAGCCGCGCCGGCTGATGGTCTTGCCCATGATCTGCACCACCTTGTTGGTGTTGCTGCCGCCCTGCGTCGGATTGGGATGGATCAGCACGGCCACGCCCTGCAGCTCGCCCACCGGCGGCAGGTAGATGGTTTCGAGCTGGCCCGCGGGGCCGGCGATCAGCTCGACGTTCGGTGGCTTAATCAAGTTTCAGGCGCTCCACGATGCGGCCATTGGCAAGGTGCTCGGTGACGATCTCGTCGATGTCCGCGCGGTCGAAATAGGTATACCAGACGCCTTCCGGGTAGACCACCATGACCGGGCCGTCGTCGCAGCGGTCGAGGCAGCCCGCCTTGTTGATGCGGCATTTGCCGTGGCCGTTCAGGCCCAGCGCCTTGACGCGGTCCTTGGCATAGGTCTGCAGCTCCGTCGCGCCACGGTTGTTGCAGCAGGTCTCGCCCTCGGGGCGCTGGTTGGTGCAGAAGAAAACGTGATGTTTGAAATAGCTCATGATGTCGATCCGGGCATGATGGCGCGATTATAGGCCCGGCCCCGCCGCACGGAAACCACGTGCTTGCCCGTATGCAGCGCATTCAAGTGGTCTGGAAAACGCCGCATTTCGGTGAAGTGCGCGATCTGGTAAAATCCCGCGCTTGTTTCACGCCAACTTTTGCCCGGAAAGAGCCAAAATGTTCTCAGCAAAACAGACGATTGCAGCGATCGACCCCGAACTCTGGCAGTACATGGAGGGCGAGCGCCAGCGCCAGGACGAGCACATCGAACTGATCGCCTCCGAAAACTACACCAGCCCGGCCGTGATGGAAGCCCAAGGCTCCCAGCTCACCAACAAGTATGCCGAAGGCTATCCGGGCAAGCGTTTCTACGGCGGTTGCGAATACGTCGACAAGGTCGAGCAGCTCGCGATCGACCGCATCAAGCAACTGTTCGGCGCAGAATACGCCAACGTGCAGCCGCACTCGGGCTCGCAGGCCAACCAGGGTGTGTACTTCGCCATCCTGAAGCCGGGCGACACCGTGATGGGCATGAACCTCGGCCACGGCGGCCACCTCACGCACGGCTCGCCCGCCAACCTGTCGGGCAAGCTGTTCAACATCGTGCCTTACGGTCTCAACGACAAGGAAGAGATCGACTACGACGAGATGGAACGCATCGCGCTCGAAACCAAGCCGAAGCTGCTGATCGGCGGCGCGTCCGCCTATGCGCTGCGCTTCGATTTCGCGCGCATGGCCGAGATCGCGAAGAAGGTCGGTGCCTACTTCATGGTCGACATGGCGCACTACGCCGGCCTGATCGCCGCGGGCGTCTACCCCAACCCGGTGCCGCACGCCGACTTCGTCACCTCGACCACCCACAAGACTCTGCGCGGCCCGCGCGGCGGCCTCATCCTGGCCAAGGCCGAGCATGAAAAGATGCTGAATTCGAGCGTCTTCCCGGCACTGCAGGGCGGCCCGCTCGAACACGTGATCGCGGCCAAGGCCGTGGCCTTCGGCGAAGCGCTGCAGCCTGGGTTCAAGGATTACCAGCAGCAGGTGCTGAAGAACGCCGACACCATGGCGCGCACCCTGGCCGAACGCGGCGTGCGCATCATCTCCGGCCGCACCGAGTCGCACCTGTTCCTCGTCGACCTGCGCCCCAAGGGCCTCACCGGCAAGGCTGCCGACGCGGCGCTGGGCTTGGCGCACATCACCGTCAACAAGAACTCGATCCCGAACGATCCGGAAAGCCCGTTCGTGACCTCCGGCATCCGCATCGGCTCGCCGGCGATCACCACGCGCGGCTTCAAGGAAGAAGAAGCCCGCCAGGTTGCCCAACTGGTGGCCGACGTGCTCGACAACCCGAGCAACGAGGCGGTGATCGACGCCACCCGCGCCAAGGTCCACGCACTGACCAGCCGCTTCCCGGTCTACGGCGCTTAAGCCAGCGCCATGCGCTACAAAAAAGGAGGGCTTGCCCTCCTTTTTTCTTGGCCATCCCCCATGTCGCTGCCGCGTTCGGCCTGCCTGCTGCTTTGCGCCCTGCTGCTGAGCGGCTGCGCCACGGTCCGCTATTACGGCCAGGCGGTCGGCGGCGCGCTCGAGGTGCTCAACCGCGCGCGCTATCTGGATGACGTGATCAACGATGACGCCACGCCGGCCGAGACCGCACGCAAGCTCAGGCTGGCCCGCGACATCCGCTATTTCGCCAGCGATTCGCTCGGCCTGCCCGACAACCGCAGCTACCTCAAATACACCGACCTCGGCCGCCGCTACCTGATCTGGAACGTCGTCGCCACGCCCGAGCTGTCGCTGAGCCCACGGCTCGAATGCTTTCTGGTCGTCGGCTGCCTGAGCTATCGCGGCTTTTTCGACGAGCACGATGCACGCGCCTATGCCGCGCAACACGCAGCGGCAGGCGACGACGTGTTCGTCTACGGCATCCCGGCCTATTCCACACTCGGCTGGTTTTACGACCCGCTGGTCAACACCTTCCTCGGTTACGGCGAGCTCGATCTGGCGCGGCTGATCTTCCACGAGCTCGCCCACCAGCGGCTGTACGTGAAGGACGACACGGCCTTCAACGAGGCTTTCGCCACTGCCGTCGAGCTCGAAGGCGCACGGCGCTGGCTGGCCTGGCGCGGCGTGCAGGGTAGTGCTGCGGTCGAGCAGGCGGAACAGCGGCGGCACGAATTCCAGGCCCTGCTCGGCGACACGCGCGCACGCCTGCTGGCGCTCTATGCCGGCCAATCCCCGGATGCGGACAAGCGCCAGGGCAAGCAGCAGGCCTTTGCCGAGCTCGGCCGCCAATACCAGGCGTTCAAGGCGCGCTGGCACGGCTACGGCGGCTACGACCACTGGTTCGATCCGCCGCCCGGCAACGCGCATCTGACTGCGCTGGCGACCTACCATGAGCAGGTGCCGGCATTCACGCAGCTGCTGCGCGAGCACGGCGGCGACCTGCCGGCCTTCTACCGCGCGGCGGCAGCGCTGGCGGCGCGCGACAGGGCTGCACGCGAGGCGGATCTGCAGGCGCTCGCGCAGCGGGCGCGGGATTAGGCGCCGCTGGCGTCAATCCGGAAGCCCGCAGCCACATCGCCGGAACCTGGGCTATCTATATAAGGGCGCCGGCAACATGTACACTGGCGCCCAGCTCCGCCAGATCATGGCCTGCCGCGGAGCAGACACCGTCAGCACTCCCCAGGAGATTCCGGATAATGAAATGCCCCTTTTGTGGTGCCGATGACACGCAGGTCATCGACTCTCGGGTCAACGATGAAGGCAACTCGGTACGCCGCCGCCGCAAGTGCGCGAGCTGCCAGAAGCGCTTCACCACCTTCGAGACGGCCGAGCTGCGCATGCCGCAGGTAGTGAAGACCAACGGCCATCGCTCGGAATTCGACAAGGAAAAGCTGCGCGTGAGCTTCATGCGCGCGCTGCACAAGCGCCCGGTGCCGACCACGCTGGTCGATGAGGCGATCGAACGCATCGTGCAGAAGGTGTTGAGCCTCGCCGAACGCGAAATCCCCTCGCGCCAGATCGGCGAGATGGTGATGGCCGAGCTGCACAAGCTCGACAAGGTCGCCTACATCCGCTTTGCCTCGGTGTATCGCAGCTTCCAGGACATTGACGACTTCCGCGACGCGATCCAGGAAGTCCAGCTGCCCAGCTCGGGCAGATAAGCCCTCCCCTGTTTCACCCAGAACGGCCCTGGCACCCCTGCCAGGGCCGTTTTCACATGGCGGCGGCCCGGCGTGTGGCCGGCTCAGCCAGGCTTGCCGGCGCTCGCACGGCAACACTGCATCCCCCATCCTTTTTACGCCACATCAAAAAATCTTTGATATATAAAAAAACAATGTTATAAATCGCACCATGAGTTTGGAGTAAAAACACTAACCATGATGACGACCTTCATGAACCAGGCATTTCCCCCACTGCGGCGCATCGCGGCACGCTGCGGACGACTCGCCCCGCTGCTCGTGCTGGCCCTGCTCGGCGCCTGCCAGCGGGCGCCGCAGCCGCCCGGCCCGCAAGACCTGCAGCGTGCCGACGCAGCCCGCCCGGCCGACCCGCAACTGGCACAGAAATACGAGCGTTCGTGCCAGACCTGCCATGCCGTGCAGGGCAGCACTGCACCGCTGACCGCCTTTGCACCGGACTGGGCACCGCGCCTGGAGCAAGGCATGGCGACGCTGCTGGCCCATGCGCGCGAGGGCTACAAGGCGATGCCGCCCAAGGGTTTCTGCAATGACTGCAGCGATGCCGAGCTGAGCGCGCTGATCCGTTTCATGTCGTCCACCCCGGAGGGAACATGAGCCAAGCCATGCTCACACGCCGCCAACTGCTCAAGACCGGCGCCCTCGCGCTGACCGCCGCCAGCGGCCTGGCGGCAGCATCTCAACCCATCGCGGCGCCGCGCCCAGCGGGCACGCTCAGCTGGCGCAACTGGTCCGGCAGCCAGGCTTGCCGGCCGCAAGCGCTCGACACGCCGGCTGACGAGGCCGAGATCGCCCGCCTCTTGCGTGACACGACTGGCAGCCTGCGCTGCGTCGGCGCCGGGCACTCGTTCACGCCACTGGTGCCGACCGAGGGCCGGCTGCTGTCACTCGACCGCCTTGCCGGCGTGACGGCACACGACAAGACGGCGCTGACCGCCACCGTACGCGCCGGCACGCGGCTGTCGCAGCTGTCGCGCCAGCTCGACGGGCTGGGGCTGGCGCTGCGTAATCTACCGGACATCGACTCGCAATCGCTCGCCGGCGCCATCAGCACCGCCACGCATGGCACCGGCGCCGCGCTGCCGGCGCTGCACGCCGACGTGACCGCGCTGCGGCTCGTCACACCACGCGGCGAGGTGCTCGACTGCCATGCCGGCACGCGCCCCGAGCTGCTCGCCGCCGCGCGCGTCTCGCTCGGCAGCCTGGGCGTGATCACCGAGGCCACGCTCAAGGTGGTGCCGGCCTACCACCTGCACCGCACCGTCTGGCTCAAGCCGGTGGACGAGATGCTGGCCGCCGCCCACGACCTCGCCCGCCAGCACCGCCATTTCGAGTTCTACTACTTGCCGTTCACCGGCTACGCCGCGGCGATCTGCAACGACCTCAGCGACTCGGACAGCGTGCTGCGCCCGCCCTCGGCCGACGAAGACATGCTGCATAGCCTGCGTCAGCTGCGCGACTATCTCGGCCGCTTTCCCGATCTGCGCCGCTGGGTCGCGCAGAAGCTGATCGACCCGCAGCAGACCGAAGAAGCGCGCGATCGCTCGTTCAAGCTGCTGTCGACCTCGCGCCCGACCAAGTTTAACGAGTCGGAATGCCATGTGCCGCGCGAGGCCGGCATCGCCTGCGTGCGCGAGGTGATCCGCAAGCTCGAACAGCGCAACGAGGTGTTCTTCCCGCTCGAATTCCGCTTCGTGAAGGCCGACGACGCCTGGCTCAGCCCCTTCTACCAGCGCGACAGCTGCTCGATCGCGGTGCACGCGGCGGCCGGCGAGCCTTACGACTACCTGGTCGGCGAGATCGCGCCGATCTTCCGCAAGTACGAGGGGCGCCCGCACTGGGGCAAGCTGCACGGCCACACGGCGGTCGATTTCGCGCGGCTGTACCCGCACTGGCGCGATTTCCTCGAACTGCGGCGCCAGCTCGACCCGCAAGGGCGCATGCTCAACGCGCATCTGCGCAGCGTGTTCGGGATCAGCGCATGAGCCGCCTGAGCCGCCGCCAGATGCTGACGCTGCTTGGCGCCGGCGCCGTGGGCGCGGCGGTGGCGGGCCTGCGCCCAAGTACCGGCGGCGCCCCCCACCCGCGCTACTTTGCGGACCTCGCGCGCGCGCTGAAACAGGCCGGCATCGCCACCCCGACGCTGGTGATCGACCGCCGGCAGCTGCACGCCAACGTCGGCCGCATCATGCACAACATCGGCGGCCGCACGCAGCTGCGCGTCGTGGCGAAATCGCTGCCGTGCGCCGCGCTGCTCGACGAGGTACGCCAGCTCACCGCGAGCCGGCGGCTGATGGTGTTCAACCTGCCGCAACTGCTGCTGACCGCCCGCGGGCCGGCCGACATCCTGCTCGGCAAGCCGCTGCCGGCCGCCGCTGCCGCGGCCTTCTACCGCCAGTTCAGGCCGGATGGCTTCGCCCCCGAGCACCAGCTGCAATGGCTGATCGACACCCCGGCCCGGCTGGCCCAGTACCGCGAGCTGGCGCGTGCCCAGCAAGTGACGCTGCGCGTCAATGTCGAGATCGACGTCGGCCTGCATCGCGGCGGCGTCAACGATATGCAGACAATGCAGGACATGCTCGCGCTCTTAGCCCGCGAGCCGCGCCTGCAATGGGCCGGGCTCATGGGCTACGACGCGCACGTGGCCAAGATCCCCGATCTGCCGGGCCTGCGCCAAGAGGCGCGGCAGCACGCACAGGCCCGCTACGCGGCCTATGCCGCCGCCGTGCGCGCCCATCCCGCGTTCGCCGTGGCAGCCCGGGGCGCGACCTACAACGCGGCCGGCTCGCCCACCTATCGGCTGTACGACGGCAGCGGCGTGGAAAACGAGCTGTCCGTCGGCTCGGCCATGCTCAAGCCGAGCGACTTCGACACCAGCCTGCTGGCCGACCTGGCCCCCGCCGTCTACATCGCCACGCCCGTCCTCAAGGCGCCGCCGCGCTTCATGATGCCCTACGGCGTCGAGTGGCTCGGCGAGGCCGCAAGCCTGTGGGATGCCAACCAGCAGCAGGCCTATTTCATCTACGGCGGCAACTGGCTCGCCGACCCGGTATCGCCGCCGGGGCTCGCCGCCAGCTCGCTGTACGGCACCTCGTCGAACCAGCAGGTGCTGACAGGCTCGGGACGGCAGCGGCTCGCACCCGACGACATCGTGTTCTTCCGCCCGCGCCAGAGCGAGGCAGTGCTGCTGCAGTTCGGCGACATCGCGCTTTACGAGGAAGGACGCATCACCCAGATGTGGCAGCCGATGCCGGCCACCGCCTGACACCACCAAAGGAGACAGCCATGCCAAACAACACGCGAAGGATAGCCGCCGCGCTCACCCTGCTCGGCCTGTGCGCGGCCACCAGCGCCGCGGCACAGAGCGCGCAGGATGCCAGGGGGCTATGGCTCAGCGCCGACCAGGCCGCCGTGATCGAATTCAAGTCCTGCGCCGACAAGCCCGAATCACTGTGCGGCACCATCGTCTGGGACAAGGACGCGGGCACGCCGGCCGACAGCTGCGGCGTCACCATCGCCAAGCTCGCCCAGTACGAAGACGAGGCCTGGCGCAATGGCTGGGTGTTCGACCCACGCAGCGGCAAGTACTACAAGGGCGTGCTGCGCGTGAAGGACGACACGCTGCTGGTGCGCGCCTTCATCGGCACCGAGCTGCTCGGCGAAACCGAGCAGATGACACGCGCGGCCGCGATTCCAGCCGGCTGCAAGCACTAACTCCCACCCGCCACCATAACAACACAACGGAGACCACCATGACCCCCACCCAGCGCGCCGCCGCAGCCTGCTGCCTGCTTGCCCTGGCCGGCCACGCCACCGCCGAACAGCCGAAGGAGCCCGAGTTCCAGCATTACTCGATCGACATGGAGGCCAAGCTGCTGAGCGACCGCAAGACACGCGGCGTGTCGGACTCCTTCAACGGCCCCGGCGCCGAGTTCAACCTCACCGCCGCCCACGAGTCGGGGCTGGTCGGTTACCTCGAACTCGGCTCGGTCAGCAAGACGCTCTACCCAAAGGGGCGCGGCATCGTGCTCACCACCGCGATCGGCTACCGTGGCGGCCACCCGGATGGCTTTCACTACGGCGTGGGGGCGGCGCAGGAGTGGTTCCCGCGCGCCAAGGCAGAAGGCGCCCCGACCGGCATCGACTGGACCACGGGCGAGCCCACCGGCGTCGAGGACACCAAGTTCGACACGAGCTACGGCCTCATCGAATTCGGCTACGGCCTGTTCTACGGCCGCTACCTGTACGTCGCCTCGAAGGATTTCCGCGGCAACAACACCTCGGTGCTGTGCGGCAGCACCTACCTGCCCGACGTGCTGGCCGGCGGCGACCCGAGCAAGGCCATGGCCTGCTACGACAGCGCCGCCCAGCACACGCGCGGCTCGCAGCTGCTCGACCTCGACATGAAATACCCGCTCGGCGGCCAGACCAAGCTGCTCGCGCACCTCGGCTACCAGAAAATCCGCCATTTTTCCGGCATCAACGGCACCGACTACCGCCTGGGCCTGATGCACACGCTCAACGGCCTCGATTTCACCGCCGAAGTGGTCGGCGCCTCGCTCAACAACCGCGACTTCGCCCGCATCACCGCCGGCGATGGCCAAGTCAAGCGCATGGACCGCACTGCGCTGGTCGTCGGCATGGGCCGCCGCTTCTAGGCCCCGCGCCCGCCACGCCGGCGGGTGGTGCCTGCCGTTGGCTCGCCGGCCTGCCGCCCCGGGGCTCGCCGGGGCTGGGCCACCATGCCGGCTGGGCGCGGCCTCCCTGCTGCCTCGCAGGGAAGCCCCCCGGCGAAATGCCCTATAATGCGCGGGTCCGTACAAGGGAAAACAAGACGTGACCGAGGTCCTGAGCAATCTGCAGGCGCGCAAGCGCCGCGAAGCCGAAACACGCAAGAAGCACATCATCGCGGTCGTCAAGGCCCTGATCAAGAAAGGCGGCGCGCGCGAGATCACCATCCGCAAGGTGGCCGAGCAGGCCGGCTTCTCCACCACCGTCGTCTACTCGCTGTTCCGCGACAAGGCAACGCTGATCACGCGCGCGATGGACCAGGACCTGCTCGACCTGGTGAAGCTGATGAAGAAGGCCGTCGCCGCCAGCGACGACCCGATCGAACAGATCCGCGCCGCCGGCCGCGCCTACATCCAGTATGGCTTCACCCACCCCGACGAATACGCCCTGGTGTTCATGGAACGCCGCCCGCACGCTCCCGTCGAGGCCGCCGTGGTCGAACACGGCAACCCCAACCAGGACCCCTACGCCTTCGCCCACAGCCTGTTCACCACCCTCGCCGACACCGGCGCCGTGCCGGCCGACCTGCAAACCACGCACCTGATGACGCAAATCTTCTGGCAGGGCCTGCACGGCATGACCTCGCTGAGCCTGGTGATGGACGAAGGCGACGAATGGACCCCGAAGATCGCCCCGCAAATCCACATCGAAGCCCTGCTCGACGTGCTGCTGGCGGGGATATTGCAGCGTTTTGGGGGGAAGTGAACATCACCTATTCCAGCAGAACCGGAACATTATTCGGCAAATGCGCCATAGCCGGATTCAGGAGTCCCACCCTGGCCGCACGGGTAGCGATGGGCCGCGCGCCGCCCACGCGCCACGTGCAGCGACACCTTGCCTGTCGGTAGGTAATATTTGTCCCCTACCCTACTGCCAGCTCAATCGTCAGACATCCAACCCCGCCACGGCCACCCACATAAAACGACAAACCGCCCTCCCGCTACTCGCACTTGCCACCTGCAGCCTGATCAACAACGCCCACGCCACGACCTGCACAGCGGGCCAGAAGCAACAGATTCTGGCGTCCTACAGCGACTTCCGCTCGGCATCCCGCGCGGGCAATCTGCCCCGTGTGAAGGCGCTGAGTACCCCAGCCGTGGCAACGGAAGTGGCCAGCTTCGAGAAGAGCATGCCGGACAAGGCAGCGCTAGCCCGGCAGATGGGTTTCGTCATGCCGGCACTCGATGAGGCGAAGACGATCACCTGCGAGGCCGTGAACAGAAAGGCCAGGCTGATCGTCGGCACCGAAACCGTATCCGAAACGGGCAAACGCGTCCCCGTTTCGACGGTGGTGATGTTCGAACAAGGAAACGCACAAGCCTGGCTGGTCGGCGAGAAAGCGATGACCGACCCGTTCTCCGGCCAGTCCGTGAACAAGCTGTTGCAGCACCCATCGCTGAAACTGCCCTGAGTCATCGGCACGGCCTTTCGGCGCCAGGCAGGCAAGCCTGGCTGTGCGGCAGCCCGACGGCGTGGACAGCGGACTGCCCACACGCCCTGCACGCCAACATCTTGTCCGTCAGTGGGCAATGCCCGTCCATCCCGTACTACTTGGCTGGCACCTCGACCGCACCGCCCCCACATCCTGGCGTGCAAAGGCGACTCGAAATGGCCCCGCTTCGACGGCAACAATCAGGAATACTAAGCGGACAAGAAGACACACCCGGGTGAAGAAGGCGTGACACCGAAGCGGATTCGCTATAAACCGATTACGCGGTAAGCTGAGAGGCAATACGGATCAGGGCTGCAGCCTGGGCTGCAGACCACAACCAGAGCGGCTTGTAGCGATGACGTGTTTGTTTTTATTTTTAGGACGCCCTTGGATTTATTTTTAGGACGTCTACTTATA